>JBEKPL010000078.1:0-11290 GCA_049520815.1 Candidatus Limnocylindrales bacterium | reverse complement strand
CCGCCAGGGCGATCCAGAGCGATTTCCCGAGGTCGCCGCTCAGGTCGGCGGCGTTGAAGAAGGCGGTCGTCGCCGGGTTGCCCTCGTCGCCGATGGCTATGTCGATGTAGACCGGCGCGCCGATCCTGTCCGCCAGGCTCGTCGCCGCCGCCTCGGCCGTCGCCAGACCGGACGCGTCCAGGGCGCCGGCACCGTCGAAGACATGGGTGCCGTTGAGGAGGGCCTCGGCACGAGCGAGCGTGCTGGTGACCCAGCTCTGCACCGTGGCCGGACCGGACGACGTGCTCTCCATGAGCTTCGCGGCATCCGCCGAGAGCTTCGCCTTGAGCGTGGCGCCGAGCGTCCCTTCGCCGATGTCCTCCCATCCGGTGAGCAGCAACCCGTCCACACTCCAGGCGCTCGCCAGAGTGGCTCTGTCGGGGAGCGCCATGAGGTCCGCCGTGTAGACGACGACTCGGCCGCCGCCCGAGGCTTCGATCTTGCCGGCGAGCGCCTCGGCGATGGACGCCGCCTTGGGTGAGAGCAGATTGCCGTAGTCGTAGACGTGCCGGCCCGGAGTGAACGGCGCCAGCGTTGGCTTGGCCGCGGATGCGGGATTCGGCGCGGCAAGGCCCGCTGCCAGGAGCCCCGACAGGCTGAGCGCGACGGCCGCCAGGGCCGCGACGGCGACCCTGACCGAACGCTTCCGCCGACTCATCTCGGTTGCGCCGGTCCAGCTGGCAACCTGGCCCATAGTCTCCTCCTGGCTCCCGGAGCGCGATGCACCCGCATCGGCGCCAGTCCGGGAAGGCCCGCTCGTTCGCTGGCCGACCGCGGCCCCCTGCGACCGGACGGGCTCATCCATTCTGGCCGCTCCCGTTGTCCCTCGCATCAGGTGAGGTACTCGATCATTCCGAAGATCCCGCAGGTCAGCAGGGCAACCGTGACGCCCCACAGAAGGGCAGTGCGCGGCCGGGAGTTGGCCAGATCGCCGAGCAACTCGCGATCGCTCGTGAGGCGAACCAGGAAAGCCAGAGGCAGCGCCAGCACGACCACGTTGAAGACCATGGATCCGACACACAACCGCACGAGGTCAGACGACACGAGCACCACGGCCGCCGCCGGCATCACCTCGACAAGATAGACGCCGTAGAAGCGGCGGGCCTGGCTGGGCTTGAGGTTGAGGCTGTGCGGCCAGCCCATCAGCTCGCCGATTCCCCACGCAGCCGACAGCGAAACGACCACGAGCGCCAGCAGGCCGGAGCCGACGAGGCCTATCGCGATGAGCCAGCCGGCACCTCCGCCGGCGAGTCTGGCCATGCCCTCGGGAAGCTCGGCGAGGTTCCCGGCGGCCGCGGCAACGGGGGCCGCCGACTCCATCGCGGCAGCCGCGGCAATCACGATCGCGGCCATGAGGGCCTGGCTTGCGAATGCGCCGACCAGAGTCTCTACTCGCGACCCGTGCAGGTCCTCGCGGGTCAGCTGCTTGTCGACGCTGGCGGACTGCTGATAGAAGAGCATCCAGGGCATGATGGAGGCGCCGATCATAGCCACCACCAGAGCGAAGTAGTCGGGCGGAACGTCACCGGGGAGCGGGCTCAGGTCCGAGACGAGGTGGCCCAGGTCGGGGCGACCGGCTACCGCCAGCACCACGAAGCTGAAGAGCGCCAGCGATAGCACCAGGGCGCACCGCTCGAAGAGCGAATAGCCGCCGGTGAGCACCATGGCGGCATGGACCGCCAGCGCTCCGACGATCGCGACCGGTGCCGGGATGCCCACGATCGCCGCGCCCAGGGCGATGCCGGCGAACTCGGCCACGTAGGCCACGAAGTTGATGACGGCCATGCCCAGGACGGACACCGCTGCCCAGCGCGGCCCGTAGCGAGACTGGATCAGCTCCACGTGGCCCTTTCCCGTGGCCAGGGCCAGCCTCGCTGTCATCTCCTGCACCACGAACAGCACGGGCACGATCGCGAAGACCGGCAGCAGCAGCGCATACCCGGACTCCGTGCCGCCCTTGGCGGCGGTGATGACACTCGGCGCATCCACATCCGCGAGCATCACGACCCAGGCTGGACCAACGACCTTGAGCCAGCGCGCCACCGCCGGGCCGCGCAACGCCCCGGCCAGGGAACGGAGGCCGCCGGATGAAGTCACGCGCGAACCATAACGGCATCGATGACCCATCCGGAGGGCCGAGTCGCACCGTCTGAGGTCCCTCTGGCCCCTGGATCTCGATCTTCCGGCCCCCAAACCGGCCGCCTCAGTTGGGCCGTACTACCACAAGAGGTATTGGGCGCGTGGTCTTCTTCTGATACTCGTCGTAGCGGTCCTTGTTGGAATCGTTGACCAACCGCCACAGGCGGTCGTAGTCGGGGTTCCCCTTGCTGACCACCGTGGCGACGCCCCCGATCCGCCTTCGGCGGACCTGCAGCTCGACGTTTGGATCGGCTGACAGATTGAAGTACCAGCCGGGCGAGTGCTCGGTGCCAGAGTTCGATGCTACGAGGACGTAGTCGTCCCCATCTCGGGCATAGACGAGCACGTTCGTCCGCGGCCGACCGCTCTGCCGGCCCTTCGTGCGCAGAATGAGCGCGGGCACTCCGCTCATGCCATGACCGACTCTGCCGTCGGTTCGCACGTAGACGAACCGGTGCAATCGCACGTACCAGGCTTCGAGGCGGCGCAGGAGCCACATGACCCCAGATTATGGAGTGTTCTCGACCTCGGGCTTTCCCCTGGCGCGGGAGCCACCAGCCGAGACTCCATCTGGCAGATCCGAGAACGAGGCCGCTCGCGTTACCGGTTGGACCGCGACTCGGCGACCGACTTGAGGACGCGGCAGGCTCGAAGTGTCACCCACTTGCTCGGCAGGCCTGGACGGTCGATGTCGATCACCATCTTGCCCGCGTAGGCATAGCGGTTCGGCCAGCGGCCCTGAGCGTCCTGCTGGGCGACGACCCAGTCGACTGCCCGATCGAGCCGCGGATCGGCGGCCATGCCGGCCTCGCACAGCGCCTCGAGTACCTGGAGGACGTCGGCGACGTAGCCCGACGGGAAGCCCAGCTTGAACCAGGAGCCGTTG
Source organism: Candidatus Limnocylindrales bacterium (assembly GCA_049520815.1). Taxonomy (GTDB): domain Bacteria; phylum Chloroflexota; class Limnocylindria; order Limnocylindrales; family CSP1-4; genus Fen-1039. The sequence goes on along the minus strand of JBEKPL010000078.1, from coordinate 8,226 downwards.
GGTTTCGTGTTGGGGCCCATCGGGTAGTCCGCGACCGAGGGGTCGCGGACGAGAAGGAAGGTCGCGCCCTGCTCGAGCGCCCGCGCGACGGCCGGCGTCCGCCGTTCGGCCGGGACGCGGGCCAGCGCCAGGACGGCCTTCGTGGCTCCCCAGGCGCAGGGGTCGCCGCAGTTGGCGCCGCAGCGAAACCCCGGCCCCGGCGTCGACGCGTACCAGCGATCCCAGCCCTCGCCGGTTATCGAGGCCGCCTGGTAGGACAGCGCGCGCTGGACGCGCGGGTCGTCGAGCAAGCCGAAGCCGACAAGCGCGCGGAGAAGGTTGCCGTGGAGGCAGTGCACCACGCTTGAGGGCGCCGGCCGGCCCACCGCGCCGCCGGAACAACCCAAGCCGCCACTCGACGTCTGCGTGTGGTCCAGGACGTACTCGCAGGCCGCACGGACGCGTGGATCGTCACCGTCGGCGCCGAGCTGGTCGAGGAAGATGACCTGCCACACGGTTCCGGTGTACTTGGGACCATAGCCGTGACCCGGTTTCGCCCACCAGCCCTCCCGACTCTGGGCCGCCAGGATCGACGCGATCGGATCGGTGCGCGTCGCCGCCTCGCGGGCCGCCACCACTTCCGGATCGTCCGCGCCCCGGTCAAGCAGCGTGCGCAGGGCCAGGTGCCGCACCGCCAGCATCGACTCATCGAGCAGCCACGGCAGCGGGTCTGCCTTGACGCGACCGATCCATCCACCCACGAGACGGAATCTACAGCCTGCGATGCTCGGGCGGCTGGGCGCGAAGTTGCCAGGAGACCGTCAGTCGGCCGCGGCCGCGACCTTACCTACCGCCAGATCCACGCCCAGGCGCTCGAGCGCGCTCAGGACCGCCTTCATCGAAGCCGTGGTGATGTTCGGGTCCATGCCCACGCCCCAGCGAACCTCGCCATGGGAGCGGGCCTCGACGTAGGCCACGGCCGTGGCCTCCTCACCCGCGCCGAGGGCGTGCTCGGCGTAGTCGAGGACGTCTACCTCGATCCCCATGTCCTGGCGCAGGGCGTGGACCAGTGCCGAGATGGGCCCGTTGCCCTGACCGGAGATGGTCGTGGTTGCCCCGGCGGTCGCCAGGCGAGCTCGCACGGTGACGCTGCCGTCATCCGAAGCGGTGTCGTATCCGGCGAGTTGGGTCCGCGGCGCGGCCGGCAGGTACTCCGCGGCGAAGGCATCCCACATCTCCTCGGCGGTGATCTCGGTGCCGCTGCCTTCGGTGATGATCTTGATGCAGCGGCTGAACTCGATCTGCAGCCGGCGCGGCAGATCCATGCCGTGCTCGTTCTTCATGACGTAGGCCACGCCGCCCTTGCCGGACTGGCTGTTGACCCGAATGACCGCCTCGTAGTTCCGGCCGACGTGCTTCGGATCGATCGGCAGGTACGGGACCTCCCAGACCGCATAGTCGGGTGGGAGCGCCTCCATGCCCTTCTTGATCGCATCCTGGTGGGAGCCCGAGAAGGACGTGTAGACCAGGTCGCCTACGTACGGGTGGCGCGGTTCGACGGGCAGGCGGTTGCAGTGCTCAGCCACTCGGCGGAGCGCGTCGATGTCGCTGATGTCCAGCTCCGGATCGACGCCCTGGCTGAACATGTTCATGGCCAGGTTGACCACGTCTACGTTGCCGGTCCGCTCGCCGTTGCCGAAGAGCGTGCCCTCGACACGGTCCGCCCCTGCCATGATGCCGAACTCGGCAGCGGCCACGGCCGTGCCACGATCGTTGTGCGGGTGCAGGGACAGGGTCACGGAGTCTCGCCGGGGCACGTTGCGATGGAACCACTCGATGGCGTCGCCGTAGATGTTCGGCGTGTACATCTCCACCGTGGCCGGCAGGTTGAGGATGATCGGCCGCTTCGGTGTCGGCTGGATGACGTCCATCACCGCGGCGCAGATCTCGACCGCGTAGTCGAGCTCCGTGCCGGTGAAGCTCTCCGGCGAGTACTCGTACCGGATGTCGGTGCCGGGGACGCGGGCCTCCTGCTCCAGGCAGAGCTTCGCCGCGTCGACGGCGATCTTCGTCACGCCTTCCTTGTCCAGGCGGAAGACGACACGTCGCTGGAGGACGGATGTCGAGTTGTAGAAGTGGACGATCGCCCGCTTCGCCCCCTTCAGGCATTCGTAGGTCCGCTCGATCAGCTCGCGGCGGCACTGCGTCAGGACCTGGATCGTGACGTCGTCTGGGATGAGGTCTTCCTCGATGAGCTGGCGGATGAAGTCGAAGTCCGGCTGCGACGCGGACGGGAAGCCGACCTCGATCTCCTTGAAGCCCATCCCCACCAGGGTCCGGAACATGCGCAGCTTTCGGCCGGGATCCATCGGGTCGATGAGGGCCTGATTGCCGTCGCGCAGGTCGACGGAGCACCAGAGGGGCGCTCGCTCGATCTGGCGGTTCGGCCACTCGCGGTCCGGAAGGCGCAGCGGCAGGGGGCGGAAGGGTACGTACTTCTCGACCGGCATCGTGCGGGGGTGGGCTGGTGCGGGAGGCATTTCGGGTTCCTTCTTCGTTCTGTCGTCCGGGTTGTCGGGCTGTGGCTGGCGGCTAGGGTGGCGGTCCCGGGGTTCCGGGCTGTGGCCGCGGGTTTCCGGGGAAACAAAAACCTCCTGCGCTGGCGCAGGAGGCAGTCGGCGAGCACCGCTTGGGGGCGCTCGCCTCAAGTAAGGAGCAGGCTGCTGTCGAAGGGCTTCCTGTTCATCGTGCCACGTAGTGTAGCCTGTGGCGCCAAATCTGGTCTACTACCTCTCGTATGAGAAGAAAGTCGGGGCTGGAGGGGCACGCCAGCCGACCCCGAGCGCCGGACTCGCGTCAACTCGGGTAGTACCCAATGGCATCATGGAGCTTGCCGGTTGGACACTCGCGGCGGTAGGATGACCCTCGAAGCAGGTGCGTTTGATCGAGCAAAGAGGAGGATGTGATGGGGTCTCTACGCAGTCTCAACCGGCTTGGAGCCGCCGTGGCGCTCCTGATGCTCGTGCAGCCGTCGGTTGCCGCCGCAGCGGCAGACCCGACGCCGCCACCCGCTCCAACTGGCGCCATCTCCGGCATTGTCACTGTCGATGGGGTGTCGGTCAGCGGCGCCACGGTCGTCATCAAGGCCTGGCCGAACCAGGCCACCCTCGCTGCAGCCAAGGTCGGGGTGGCGATTGACCTTCCCGTGGTGGCTAGTGCAACCACAGACCAGTCGGGCCGATGGGCAGCCACCCCCTCGGCCGTGCCCGCCTCGCACATCAACGCCATCGGCGTCGCAAACCTGATGGCCGAATACACGGCCGGCGACTCCACACTGAGCTGGTCGTTCCCGCTGCGGGTCTCTACACCCTCCCCGGCTACCGGATCCGCCGCGCCCCAGCTCGGAGGCACCGGTGCGTCGGTCAGGCTGCGCGCCGACCTTGGAACCGACTCGGGTGTCGACGATCTGGACCAGCCGGCTGCGCAGTGGCGCGGCCAGGACGCGCGCCGACTCACATCGGCTGGCCTGCTCAGGGTTCCAACGAGCCCCAAGATCACGCCCGCTCGAGCAGCCGCGGCGGTTACCTCAGCCTCGGGGTCTGGGATTTGCTACCCACTTATCGAGGTGCTTAGCGGCAACTACAAGTACCAGATCCCAGAGCACTTCGCCAACGTGTGGTCCTGGCCGGGTGTTGAGGCGCATCTCATCCAGACCCAGAGCTCGTACCACACCCTGGGCGTTGCATACCAGGCCTCCGATGGAACGTGGTCTCAGAGCGGCGAAACGTCGTTTACTGAGACCTTCGGCGCCGGCAAGGACAATATCGTCCTCGGGAGTGCTGCAATCTCCAACGAAGTCAACTACGCGGAGTACCTGTGGAGCCCAGGGTGTTCGTTCCAGACGTCCACTTGGAGGCCGGTAGGTACCGCGTACATGGGCACGCCCGTCAGCTACTACCTGGGTTCTCAGGTTCCGAACTGGGCCGCAAACGGCTGCGCACAGGAGCCACGAGGTGCGAAGGACACGAAGACGCAAGGGACGAATCCTAAGATCGCACTCGGGGTCTCATTTGGACCGATCAGCCTTTCCGCGCAGGCAGGCTGGGACTCGTCCGTCAGCGAAGAGTTCCACTATAACCAGCCGTCCTACTACTGCGGATCGGAGAGGGGAGGCCTGCAGAACTCGGCTGAGGTTCAGGCCATACCTGCGGTCTCGAATGCGACCTACACTCCGCTGCCCGCGCCAGTCAGGATTGTTGACTCGCGGTCCCCGCTCGGACTGACGCGCTTGAAGTCGTCGACCCCGCAGACCTTCCAGGTCACGGGCGTCAAGGGCTTGCCGACTAGCAGTGTCGTCGCCGTGACGGGCAATATCACCGTAACGAACCAGACAGCCGCGGGCTACGTGACCGTTGCGCCGTCATTCAGTTCGCTGCCGCCCGCGACCTCGACTCTCAACTTCCCGAAAGGCGACAACCGCGCCAACGGAATCACAGTGCAGCTATCCGACACGGGTACCCTCGCTGCCGTATATATGAACTCGGCCGGGAGCACGACCGACACAACGGACATCATCTTCGACGTGACTGGCTACTTCACCAGCAACATGAGCGGCGAAACGTACCACGCCATTCAGTCTCGCGTGTATGACTCGCGAACCGTCAAACAGCCTCTCCTCGCCAACTCGGTTCGCACCATACAAGTCGCGGGCGTGGCTGGAGTACCCGCCTCCGCGGCGGCAATCACCGCGAACGTGACTGCTGTCGCTCCGTCCGCCCCCGGCTACATCACCATAGCCCCTGCATTCAGTAAGCTGCCGCCCGAGACCTCGACCATCAACTTCCCGGCCGGAGACACTCGGGCCAACGGCGTGACCGTTGGTTTGAACAATGGCTCTGTGCAGGTCTACTTCTACGCCAACGGGCTTTTCCAGATGACCGGTGTCGTTCTTGACGTGACCGGTTACTTCACAAAGGACGACTCCGGCTACACCTACCACCCGGTTCCGCCGCTGCGCTACGTCGACACACGCATCGGACAGGGCGCCATGAAACTGCTGGCCCAGGAAAAGCGGACGGTCACCATCGGAGGCTGGGGCTACGTGCCTGGCAACGCCGTGGCCGTCACGGGAAACGCGACCATCGTGGGCCAGACTGCTGCCGGTTATCTGACTGTCCAGAAAAGCATCCAAGGCTTTCCCCCGGAGACCTCGACCATCAACTTCCCGGTGGGTGACATCAGGGCGAACAACTTCTGTGCTCCGCTCACTTCCACGCTCAACTTCACCTCAGGCACAGTCGACGTCATGTACGGTGCCGTCGCCGGCGCCGTGACCCAAGTTGTCATGGACATAACCGGCTACTACGGTCCGGTTGTTGGGACATGAGTCTCCTCGAACGGTGACCCGTGCAGGGACGCCGCCATAGAACCCACGTGGCAGTCATCCTGGCCACAGTGACCTCGGCCGCCCTTGTTGCGTGCTGCGGCTGCGGCGCACCTGAACCCAATCCAAAGCTGGACGTGCCCGGAGGACACGCTACCCGGTTGGCGTGACCAGCAGTGGCGTGCCTGTCGGGCAGCCAGTCTCGTACGGTGGGATCGACCTGTGCGTCACCTCGCCAGGCCAGGTGTCATCACCAGCGTAGCCATGGGCAAGCGTCGACCCCGCCTCTGGCGACGCTGGCGCCCGAGAACGAAGCGTTCATGACCGACAATGGTTCTGAGTTCCGCTCCGAGGAGTTCGAGGAGGCGGCAACTCGGCTGCATGCTCGGCCCGTTCTCATCAGGGTCGGCCAGCCGCAGGCCAACGGCCGCGTCGAGCGCGTCCAAGGCACGACCCTCGAAGAGTGCTGAAAGCCCGCCTTGGCTCTCTGCCCTCGATCTGAGCAGCCTGCGGGGAATTGGCTCCGGCGGTAGGACTCGAACCTACGACCAAGCGGTTAACAGCCGCCCGCTCTACCGACTGAGCTACGCCGGAGCGAACACGATCGCCTGAGCGACCCGATGGCGCCGTCGCGGCGCCGCGCGACAGAATAGCACGGCCCCGCCGAAGCGCGGGCTCCCGCCAGTCGGTCCCCCGAAGAAGGCCGGCACACCCGTCGGTTCGTTCGAGGGCACCCGGTTGGCGCCCGACCGCGTCCGGTTGGTGCTACGGCGTCCGGTGGTGCCCGGTTGGCGCCCGACCTACTTCTCGACCGGGAGCTCGGGCCGGTTGCCCCACTCCTCCCACGACTCGGCGTAGTTGCGAACTTCCGTCAGGCCGGCCAGCTCGCGAAGCACGAACCAGACGAGGGCAGCCCGGATACCCCCCTGGCAGTAGGTGGCGCGCAGCTCTCCGGGGTTCACGCCACTGCCCTCGAGGATGGCCACGGCATCCGCCGCCGGCCGGAGCCGCCCATCCGGCGCCACGAAGTCGGTGAAGAGGCGATGCCTGGCGCCGGCGATCCGGCCGCCCCGTGCGGCCCTGACGTCGCCCCCCAGGAACTCGTCGATTCTCCGCACGTCCAGCAGACGCGTTGGGCCGCCTGGCTGGCTCGCCTCGCGGCTCCACGCCAGCACCTGCTCGGCCGTGGCGATGAGAGAGTCATCACGCTCGTGGAGCCGTTCCGTGGCTTCGACCCGTGGCGGCTCCGTGGCCTCGGCGCTCGTCACGCGGCCCTCCGTCTGCCAGACCCCGAGACCGCCGTCGAGGACGTGGAGTCGCTCGGCCGGAAACCCGTACAGGCGCAGCAGCCAGTAGCCCCGAATGGCGTGGCGACCCTGGCCCGCATCGTCGTAGAAGACGATTCGGTCGCCTGGAGCGACACCCCAGCGAGTGAGGGTCTCCGTCACGTCCTCGCGGCTCGGGACCAGGTACATCCGCTTGGCCGTGCCGGTCTCAGGGCGCTGCCCGCCCTTGGCCAGATCGGCGTGCAGATCGACGAAGATCGCCCCCGGCAGGTGCGCCTGGTCGTATATCTTGCGGTCCGTCGACACGTGGACGATCCGGAGGTCGGCGTCGCTCAAGTGGTCGGCCACCCACGCGTCGGAGACCAGAGGTCCAGGTTGAGCGGCGTTCATGGGCCTCCTCCGTGGCTTCTGTGTAACGCCGCTAGCGTACCCCGTGCCCGAGATGCTGCCGATCACACAAGCAGGATCCCGCTCCCGTCCGGGACACGTCCCTCGTTCAACGCCCTGAGGATCTCGCCCGCGGGCGCCGGGAAGTCCGCTCGAAGCGCCTCGCCGTGTTCCCTGACGAGCGCTCGGTTGTGCCGAGTGTCGGCTAGGAGTAGGACTACCGCCGACACGTCCGGGTCGTCGCGCCGCTTGAGGGCGACGCGCCGCTGCAGCGCTTGGATGTCGCGCGGCCGAGTCTCCGCTTCGACTGCCAGCCGGCGGGCGCCCAGCAGCAGGTCGGCATCCCACGCACGCTGGTCTCCGGCGTTGGCCACGGGAACCTCGAACCTCCACGCCGCAGCCGGCGACACTCTGGCCCGCAGCCTCTCCAGCAGCGCCCGGTGGGCCGCGTCCCTGATCGGCGGGCCGGCAGGGTAGGCCCTTGCGCTCAGCTCCAGCCCGACCACCGCCAGAAGCCGGGCCAGGTTGGACAGCGGGACCCGCGGGACATCGCCCCGTTCGATCCTGCTGACCTGCGATGGGGACAACCGAACGGCCCGCCCGACGGCGGCTTGACTCAGCCCGTGATCGATGCGGGCGTGCCGGAGCTCGGTTCCGAGGTCCGCGATGATGGACCTGGCCTTGAGAGAGCCGACATCGGCTGCGCGAACCCTGGTCACCACCGCGCTAGAATGCCCGACGCGAATTCGCGGATGCTTACTCGCCGCCAACCTCCAGCGGCGACCTGGCGCGATTCCGCCATGCTCATCAGCCTGGCGCGCGGCGCACGGGCCCGCGTGTGCGCCCAACGCACACGTGCGCCCAGCCTGCTCGTCGTGGCTGCCAGAGTCGCGTCGGTCCGATGCGTCAGAAGCACGATCTCGACTTTCTCAGGGTATTGTTCGGCGCAACCGTGCGTGGGGCGCACAGCCGAGGCGTGCCGGGGCCCGCGGAGCCGCCGCGGCGTCTCATACGTGCGCCTGGCGCAAGTCGCCGCGGCCTGACCGAGGAATCGGGCGCAAACATGCGCCCGGCGCAAGAAGGCGCCCCGCGGCTACCTGACCCCGCCCGGGCCGCCGCGCCCGCATCCAACCGCCGCGCCCAAAGGCGCCCCGCCCGCCGCAAGAAAGGGCGCCCTGCGGCTGCCTGACG
>JBEKPL010000077.1:0-11348 GCA_049520815.1 Candidatus Limnocylindrales bacterium | reverse complement strand
GGCTACTGGCGCAACCAACAACGAGACCCCGGCCGATGGCCGGGGTCCCAGGAGACCGGCTGATCACAGGTGTCACGCATGACGCGACTCATGTGTAACCGATGTCGCGACTCAAGACACCTCCGGGCGCGCCAAAACCACAACATGTTGTGGTTCGGACGCTAGGCAGCCGCTAGATCTTGTGCTTCGGACGGCCTCGTGGGCGACCCCACGGAGGCAAGACCATGCGGCGAGCATCTGACACCCTCGACCCATAGGCATCTAGTACTCCCACACCAAATGAGCGGGCATCTGATGCTCGCGCCCGTGGGGAAGGAAGTGTGAGCCACGTACGCCGCTCGCCTGGAGGGAATGGCGACCTACTGGGCGACGGCGTCCACTCCGTGGCTCGGCACCGACGAGACGCTGCGGTCGCCGGCGCGCCGCTAGGAACGTGGCGCAAGGGCCGGCAGTGCAGCCTCGGCGTCAGGTTCGGCCCGCTGGCTCCGTCGTGGCCGTGCGCGTCGGCTGCTGCCGCGGATGGAACCCAGACCGCTGCATCGGGGGCGCGGTGGACTGGCGGACGATCAGGCTGGGCTCGTACAGCGCGATCCTCGGCGCGCGCGACGCAGAGTGGTCGCGGGCGAGCTCCACCGCGAGTCTGACGCCTTCGGCGACGATCTCGTTGGTGGGCATGCGCAGCGTCGTGAGTGCGGGGACGGTGTACGCGGCAAACATGAGATCGTCGTAACCCACGACGGAGAGGTCGTCCGGGACGGTCCGGCCAAGATCATGAGCGGCGTGCAGCACGGCAACGGCGGAAAGATCGGTCGAGCAGGCGACTGCAGTCGGCGGCTCGGGCAGACTGAGAAGAGCACGCAGCGCGGCCTCGCCGCCCGCCAGCGTGTTGGGACAGCCCTGAACGTAGCCCTCCGGCAGGCCACCGAACCGGGACGTCATGGCCTCGACGAAGTTGTCCCTGCGATGCGGATTGTCACCCGGCAGGAGGGCGCTGACGAATCCGATGCGCTCGTGCCCCAACTCGATCAGATGCTCGACCCCGGCGATCACGCCGGCATCGTCGTCGACGTCCACGGTGGGAAATTCAAGCGGGCTGTTGCCCTGCCACAGGGCCACCACGGGTTCGGACGCGTTGCGTAGATCCGCCAGCAGGCGCGGCTGGTCCTGCATGTCGCCGAACAAAATGATGGAGTCGCAATGGCGCGTCTCCAGCACGCTTGTCAGGGCGACCCCCTCCTGAAGACGACCCTGAGCGTGGCCCAGGATCATGTTATAGCCGTTGCTCATCGTCTCGACAGCGAGCGCCTCGAGGGCGCCTGCGAAGAACGGGTCGCTGAAGTCGCGCACGACCACGCCGATGAGCATCGTCGGTGCGCCACGAAGTGCGCGTGCCATGGGGTTCGGCCGGTATCCGAGCCTTTGAGCGGCCTCATGGACGCGCTCTCGCGTCTTGGCCGGGATCGGCACCCGCGTCGGTGCGTCGTTGAGGACCCGAGAGACCGTGCTTCGGGAAACGCCGGATGCCGCGGCGATGTCGCGCATGGTCGCCATTCGGTTACGAGCGGGGTCGCCGGCCACGAGCTAGAGCCTCCCTTTGAGCTGGCCTTTCTCTGGTCCGCGGGCCGAGTCGCTGACGGCGGAATCCCGCCCCGCCGAGCCTAGCACTGCGGGACCCGATTGTGTCTCTTGAGGACCCGCGCCGGCTGGAGGAAGGGGGTTCGCCGGCGCGGGTCCGGGTGGTTGGCACGGATTCGCTAGTCGCTGCCTTTCGGATTCGACCGCGTCGGAAGCCACACGCGCATTCCCAACCCTGCGCGGTTGGCCCAAGCGAAATAGGGTATGGCACGAACGGTGGCCTTGACCGTGGCCGGCGGGGTGCTCCTGGCGGGCGTTTCGGGCGTCGCGCTTGCATAAGGCCAGCCAGTGGATTGCGGATCGTCGCGGATGGTAGCCTCCAAGCTCAGGTTGGTCATCTCGCCAAGACCAGTCAGCGACTCCGTGACTGCACCTACCTGCGGCTCCGGATCGACTTCGAGTGACTCCACCGACTTGCCGGCGGGCAGATCCGCATCCTCGACCGCGTATACCAACGGCCCGCGCTCGAGCGCGACCGAGCCCCGGACCGCATCGATGCGAGGGTCGGGGACGGTGACTCGCGGCGGCATCGCCAGGCGAAGGACGATACGATCGCCGGCACGCCAGGCACGGGTCACGTCGATAACACCGGGTCCAGACTCGGCCAGAGCCCCGCTCCCGTCCAGGCTGGCGGTGGCCTTGGAACACCATTCCGGAACCCGGAGCGAGAGGCTCCATGGATCGGCCACGGTTTCGACGATCGACATCTCGACATCGCCGTCCCAAGGGTAGGAGGTCCTGGTCGTGATCTTCACGCTGCCGCCGGCAACCGGCGCGTCGAGGGATCCACTGGCGAACTGATGAAGCTGTACGCCTCTGCCGTCGACCGTTGCCACCTGGTCGGGGAACGTGGCCAGGAAGCGCATTAGATTGGGTGGGCAACAGGAAACGACAAACCAATTGGCCCGGCGCGTTGTGGCTGCACCCTCGAGGATCTCGACGCCTCCAGATCGGCGCATGAGTGGGTTCGAGTAGAAGAAGTGCGAACCGTCGAGAGCCAGGCCCGGCAGGACGGCATTGAACGCGGTGCGCTCGATCAGGTCGGCGAACCGGTTCTCACCGGTAGCGAGTAGCAGGCGCCAGGAGAGCATCACGCTGCCTATGGCGGCGCAGGTCTCGGCGTAGGCGCGGTCCGGCGGGAGTTCGAAGGCATCGCCGAACGCCTCGTCGCGATGATGCACACCCAGGCCACCCGTCAGGTACGTGCGAGTCGCCACCATGGAGTCCCAGCGCCGGATCGCCGACTCGAGCAGCTCGCGGTCGCCCGTCTCCACCGCCACGTCCACGACGCCGCAGTCGAGGTACATCTGCCTGACCGAATGCCCGGTCGGCTCCGCCGCGGCGCGGACGGGCTCGTAATCTTGCCAGTAGCGCGTCCCGTGGCGGCACCATCCCAGCAGACCCTGACCGCGTCGTTCCACAAGGGTCCGCGCGAACTCGAGGTGGCGGGCTTCCCCGGTGAGCCGGTAGAGCTCTACGAGTGCCATCTCGAACTCGGGATGGCCGCATACGAGCTCGCGTTTGCCGGGGCCCATCTCGGCCTCGATCCGACCGACGAATCGTTCCGCGACACGAAGGAGCCTGTCGTCGCCGACGCCTCTCTTCCAGGCTACCGCCGCCTGGACCAGATGTCCGGCGACGTACAGCTCGTGGCCCCATTCCAGGTCGGTGAACTCCTCCCCCGGACGTGCCACTTGCCAGAAGGTGTCGACGTAACCGTCCTGTCGTTGAGCCTTCGCGATCAGGTCGATCATTGGTTCGGCCAGCGCCAGCATCGCCTGATCGTGCCCTTGGGCGAGCTCCCAGCCGACCGCCTCGAGCCACTTGTGGACGTCGGAGTCCAAGAAGGGAGCCGTAGATCCGCCGTCGTCGTCCCCGCCGAGATAGCTGCCGCTTGCCGCTCCGGCAGCGAGCCTGAAGTTGAACAGGTTGCCCGCAGCTTCCAGCTGAGCGGCACCGTGCGGGATCGTGACCTCATGGTTGACCCGCCGCCGGTCAGCCCAAAGGCCGCCCTCGATCCGGTTCCGGAGAAGTCCGACCGGGAGCAGCCGAACGGTGGCTTGCGCGGTCGGGACCACCGGCGCTACGACCGATGAGTCGAGGCCACCGGTGCGGTCCTCAGGCTGCCTGGGTGAGTTCATGATCGGCTCCCAAGGGTCGTGGTGCGGTTCCGTCCTTCGAGAGGCGGCTCGACTCCCGATTGACAATCGATTGTGCGCACTCGTGTGCCTTCTCGTCAACGGGCCAAAATAACGATTGTGCGCACTCGTGTGCAGTGGTAATCTCTCGGGGCTCGGGGCGTTGCAGGGCAATCTGCTGCAGGCCCGTGCCCCGAGACAATGCGGTTTGAACGATCGAGAGGAGCATGGGATGAGGAACCCGTTCAGAACGTCCGCCCTCGCGGCTATAGCCCTCGTCGCGGTCGTGGGCTGCGCCTCGACCACGGCGACGCCAGCGCCGCCGACCGCCCCGCCGGCTACGCCGCCACCCGGTCAAACGGCCACGCCCGCACCGTCGACGGCGGCCGAGCCCGGCGTCGACGACGGCACTCGCATAACGGCCTGGACCCGGGCGTCGACACAATCGCAGGCGCAGATGCTGGTGGCCGCCTACAACGCCACCCACAAGAACCAGGTCGACATGCAGATCGTCCCCAATGACAACATGCAGACCAAGGTTGGCGCAGCCGCCGCCGCCGGATCGCTGCCGGACATCATCTCGGGCGACGTCGTGTTCATGCCGAACTGGGCGAGCCAGGGCCTGTTCACCGACATAACCGCGAATATCGCCGCACTGCCCTACGCCAGCACTCTCGTCCAGGGCCCCATCAAGGCCTCGACGGTCGGTGGCAAGCAGTACGGCCTTCCATTCATCATGGACCTCTCGGTGTGGGTCTATAACAAGGACCTGTTCACCAAGGCCGGCCTGGATCCGAACAAGCCGCCCACGACTCTCGCCGAGTACGCGGCGGACGCAGACGCCATCCAGAAGCTCAACATCAAGGACACCTACGGTACCGAGATCCCCGGCCAGTGCTTTGGCTGCGAGGTCTTCACATGGTGGCCCACCATCTGGGCTGACGGCGGGCAAGTCATGAATGCCGAAGGCACAGCGGCGACGCTGAACACCGATGAAGCTAAGAAGGTCTACGCGATCTACCAGTCCCTGGTCAAGGACACCGCCCCCGGCGACAAGTCCGAGGCCGGCGCCACCTGGGTCGCAGGCTTCCAGTCCGGCAAGGTCGGCATCCAGCCGTACCCGGGCAGCATCCTCAATGCCATCCCCGCCTCGGTCAACTACGGCGTCGCTCCGATCGCCGGCCTGACCGCCGGCACGCAGTCGACGTTCATCGGCGGCGACGCCATCGGGATCACGAGCAACAGCAAGCATGCCGATCAGGCCTGGAACTTCCTCGCCTGGACGATGAGCGACTACGCTCAGACCGAGATCGTCGCCAAGAACCTGGGCATCCCGGTCCGCAGCGACCTCGCCAACAACAAGTACTCTGCCGCCGACCCGCGCGTCGTGATCGTCAACCAGGTCGCCGCCAAGGGCCAGACGCCGCTCGCCAAGAACTTTGGCGCAGCGTTCAACGACCCCGCCGGCCCGTGGGGCGTGCTGACACGCGACGTGCTCTACGGTGGTGGCGCCACGAGTTCCAAGCTCGACGCCGAGAACGCTGCCATCACGAAGGTACTTGCAGGCAGCTAGTAGTGACGCGTCCACTTCGCTGTAGCTTCTGACTGGCGTGGGGCGTTCTGAGTTCGCCCCACGCCATCGTTCTGAGCATCTGGAGGACCCTTTCGACCATGGGCGTGGAGTGGTCCAGTGCCCCGGCTTCGCGTTCGGCCCGGCAAGGAGGGTGGTGGACAACGCGGAGACGGTCGCGCCAGTTGATGGGCCTGCTATACGTGGCGCCCACGGTCATCTTCGTGGCCGTCTTCTTCATTGCCCCACTCGTCCTTGTCGCCAACATGTCGGCGAGCCACTGGACTCTCCTCGGCGGCAACAAGGGCCTCAACCTGCCGGACAACTACTCGGCGATCCAAGAGAGCTCACTGTTCTGGCCGGCGGTTGTGTTCACCATCGAATACACGGTGCTGGCCACCGTGATGCTGATCGGTCTGGGGTTGGGCTTGGCGCTGCTGATACAGAGCGGTGGTGTGTGGAAGGGCTTTCTCAGAACGGCCTTTCTCCTGCCGAGCGCGATGGGCCTGGCTTCGGCCTCGCTGCTGTTCTATGGGTTGTACTCGAACCAAATAGGGCCGATAAACCCGATCCTCGAGACGATGCGCGTCACCACGAGCCCCATCCAGTTCCTGGAGGAACCTCTGAGCGCACTGTGGTGGACGACCTTCCTGATTGTCTGGAGGTTCGCCGGCTTCTACATGCTGATCCTGCTGGTGGGTCTGCAGGCAATTCCGCGCGACGTATATGAGTCGGCCTCGATAGATGGCGCGAATCGCTGGGATTCGTTCCGCTTCATCACTATCCCGCTGCTGCGCCGATCGCTGGCCCTGTCGCTGATCTTGTGCATCACCGGATCGATGCTGGCCTTCGACCAGTTCTACATCCTGACGCAAGGCGGACCTGACAATTCCACCGTAACCATAGTCGAGCTGATATATCACTACGCGTTCCAATCGCAGAACCTTGGGACCGCTGCCGCCCTCTCGGTCGTGCTCCTGGGGATCCTGCTGATACTGAACGCCATCCAGTTCCTTTCGCTTCGCGGCGCGGAGGAGTTCAGGTAGGGCAGCGATGAAATCGACAACTGAGGCAGCGACTGAAATCGCCGCGATTTCGCCGAGACGATTCCTGCCCCCCGTGCTGAAGAGCGTTCCCTACTACGTGCTCTCCGGCGCTGCGGCCGTGGTCTTCCTGTTCCCGCTTGCGTGGGCCACCTTTGCCTCGGTGAACGGCACGCCCGGCTCCACCCAAACTGAGGGCTTTGGGGTTGGCAACTACACGTTCCTGTGGGACTGGCAGAACGGCCTGCCCACGTATTTCTTCAACACCGTGATCCTCGCTTGCGGCACCGTGGTGATCACGCTGACGGTGTCGTTGCTCGGTGGGTATGCCTTTGCGAGGTTCGACTTCCCTCTGCGGAACACCATCTTCATGATGACGCTGGCGATCCTGATGGTGCCGGTGGTGACGCTGCTTATCCCCCTGCTCGTGCTGCTCAAGTTCCTGGGCATACAGGACTCGCTTCTCGGAGTGGCCCTCGTGATGAGCATGTTCCAGCTACCGTTCGCGACGTTCATGATGCGAGTCTCGATGGAGGCGGTGCCCAGGGAGCTGGAGGAGGCGGCCCAGGTCGACGGCGCCGGTACCTTCGACGTCTTCAGACGGATCATTCTGCCATCCGTTCGGCCTGGCATGGTCACCGTCGCTCTGTTCGCCTTCCTGGCGGCGTGGAACGACTTCATCACGCCGCTGATCCTGATCGCCACCGCCGACAAAGAGCCCCTGGCGGTGGCCTTGACCACAATGCGGGAGCAGACGATTGGAATCATCAACTACGGCTCGCTGGAAGCGGGCGTCGTTGTCATGGCGCTGCCCTGTCTGATCCTGTTCTTCGCCTTGCAGGGCCAGTACGTTCGCGGCTTCATGTCGGGAGCCATCAAGGGCTGACCACGGATTGCCGACAACGGGCAAATGTCTCGCTGTCGAGGAGTTGCCCCTTCGTTCCAGGTCGGCTGCCGAAAGATGGACTTCCTTTCGACAGCCAGCCCGCCTGCATTAGGAGGACACACAGAGTGACGGATTCCTCTAGCAGTTCGGACGCCAGGGTACATTACCGAGCCGTGGCGCAAGCCTTCGCGCCAGCACACGGTCCGTGAGCGACTGTCACTAGCAGCCGCATTGCGTCCACGAGTCCGCCCTCTGCGTCCGAGCAGAACGGCGAACGTCGACCGAAGACCATGAAGAGAGAAGGGTCCGAGATGACTCAATTACCGCCAACGGCAGCCCGCCGAAGCTCAAGTCGTGCCGTGAGAACGGTCTCGGCCGCGATCGCCGCCGCCGCGATGATCACGGCCGGCGTTGCGTTGAACGTCGCGCCGGTGTCGGCCGCGACCGCGGCCAACACGCTTACCGTCAATGCCAACACCACGCTGCGCTCGGTTACGCATGTCGCGTCCGGCAGCCTGTACGGCCTCGCCAACGCATCGCAGCCGTCCAGTTCGGTTGCTTCGGCGATCAAGCCCAGCGAATTCGTCCAGAAGCCCCAGGGCGGCGCGCAGCAACCCGACGGCGACATCCTGACCGTGGCGCCGACTGCGTCCGCGGTGGGCGCGAAGCTCGTCTCGCGCTTCATCGACTACTACTCGGGCTGGCCGTACTCGTTCAACTCGAGCAACTGGCTGAGCGTGGTCGACAACCAGATCTCGCAGTACAAGGCCTCCTCGTACTACGGCATCATCTCCGCCTACGCGCCGTTCAACGAGCCGGACAACACCTGGAACACGTCCAACGGGACGTTCAACGACATCTGGGTCAAGACCTACAACGAGATCCGGGCCAAGGACTCGTCGAAGCCGATCCAGGGCCCGAGCTTCTCGGACAACATCAGCGGCAACAGCCGGGCCCCGAGCATGCAGGCCTTCCTGCAGAACGCCAAGAACACCAACACCGTGCCGGACATCCTCGCCTGGCATGAGCTGAGCAACGCCGCCAAGATCGCCGGCGACATCTCCACCGTCCAGGGCATCGAGGACAGCCTCGGCATCTCGCGGCGCCCGATCGACATCGAGGAATACGCCTCGCCATCTGAGGTCGGCATCCCCGGTCCGCTCGTCGGGTACGTCGCCAAGTTCGAGCGCCTGGGCGTCACCCATGCCGAACTTCCCTTCTGGAACCAGTCCGGCGCGCTCGGCGACACCCTGACCGGCAAGGGCGGCAGCCCGAACGCCGCGTATTGGATGTACACCTGGTACGCCGCGATGAGCGGCAATATGGTCCAGGTGAACGCGCCCGCCCAGACCGGCATCGACGGTTTCGCAGCCGTTCCTTCGGCAAAGAACCAGGTCAGCATCGTCGTGGGTGGCTGCTCGGGCTCCTGCGCGGTCACCGTCAACCAGCTGAACTCGCTCAGCCTCGGCAGCACGGTCAGCGTGAAGATCGAGCAGGTGGTCTCGAAGGGCCGAACGACGGCCGTTTCCGGCGCCAGCACGATCTCGACGACCAACTACACGCCGTCCAACGGCACGATCTCGGTTCCGATCACGATGAACACCAGCGACGCGTGGCGGATCACGATCACGGCCGGATCGGGCGGTGGCTCCACGCCGACGCCGACACGGACGTCGACAGGGACGGGCGCCAGCGGCCTGGCGGGCGTCTATCAAATCAGCAACTACAACAGTGGCCTGCGGCTCGACACCCAGAACTCGGGCACGGCGCAGGGCACTCTTGCGGTCCAGGCGACGGCGAGCAGCAGCAGCACCACGCAGAAGTGGACGCTCGTCGATGCCGGCTCCGGGCAGTACAAGATCAAGAACAACGCGAGCAGTCTCGTGCTCGGCATCTCGGGCATGTCGACCAGCGACGGGGCCTCGGCCCTGATCTGGGGCGACACCGGAACGGCCGATCACCTCTGGACCCTGGTCTCGGATGGGTCCGGCCACTACAAGATCAAGAACGTGAACAGCGGCAAGGTCCTCGGCGTCACGAACATGAGCACCAGTTCGGGCGCCCAGGTGGTCCAGTGGAGTGACAGCGGGACGGCCGACCACCTCTGGACGTTTACCAAGATCGGCTGACGCAAACGGACGGGGCGCCCGAGGGGCGTTCCGGCTCGATCGTATCAGCGCTTCACGTGCGCAAGTAGTTGATCCTCCGACTACCGATGGCCTTGTAACGGCGGCCATCGGGCCAACGACGGCCAGCGGGCTTCACTCCCCGCTGGCCTTCTTCTTTCCCGACGCCGTCTCGGATCGCTCGTGGATCTCAGCCCGGGCTCGTGGATCTCAGCCCGGGCTCGTGGATCTCAGCCCGGGCTCGTGGATCTCAGCCCGGGCTCGTGGCCGACCCAGCGAATCGCGCGCAGCAGTCGGGCGTCGCGCCCGGAGTCGCGCCGCAGGTGGCCAGAACCGGACCATCGCCCGGACCTTCACGACCACGGCCAACTCGAGCGGCTAGGTCGTGATCGGGTTCACGGCTCAGACCGAGAACCCCAAGATCAACGGCATCACCGTCACCGGATAGCGAGCCCGGACGGCTCGATCCAGGCAGTCTCTGAAGACGGTGGCGCGGCGATCACCCGGTCGCCGCGCCGTGCCTCGGCGTAGGCCCGGCCGCACTAGGTGCAGGCGGGGTCGAAACGCCATCTCCCCAGCGCTGAACGCTCGAGTCGCGAGGGCTGCCTCACAGCTGTGAGGAGAGGCAAATTGAAAGAGAAACGACTCGTCAAGATTGCCTACGGCGCCGCCGTCAGCGCGCTCCGGAGAATCGGCAGTGCCTTCGCGAGCTCACGATCGAAGTACGGGCCCGTGTGAGTGCCCGGCCCGTACGCGTCGATCGTCGCCGGTATCCCGAGCCTCTTGAGTTCGGCCGTGAATGCCTCGTTCATCTGGCCGAGCAGCGCCTCCAGGGTATCCGAGCCGGTCGCGCTCGCGGGGTCCAGCGGTCCCAGCTGCCCGTTGCCGTACGAGACGAAGAGGGTCGTGCCTCGGAGGCCGCTCACGAGATCGGCCGGATTGTGCGCCTTCCAGACATCGGCCTGGGCGGTGGGGCTGCCCCATAGGTTGGGATCGAGCCAGTCCCGCGGCCACAGCCGCGTGTCCACCACGCCGCTGATCGACGCGGCGGCCACGAACATGCCGGGGTGCCGGCCCGCGTAGGACATCGCCCCGAACCCGCCCATCGAGATCCCGGCGATCGCCATACGAGTGCTGGCGCGCCAGCTCCGCTGCACCAGCTGAGGCAGCTCGACAAGATGAAACGTCTCATACGCCGGCGGGCCGCCTTTGCCGCCGTTCCACCAGTCGGAGTAGTAGCCGTACGCTCCCCCATCGGGCGCCACGATGAGCGCGTCGGGAGCCGCGTCGATGTCGCTGAAGTCCGCGTGGCTTCTGGTGGCGCCGTGCAGAAGCATCAGGACCGGCCAGGTTTTGCTGGGCGGCGCCGAGTCGAAGTCGGCGGGGAGGATCAGCCGCGCGACGGCGTACCCGCCCATGGCCGGCGACTGGATCGTGAGGTCCATGATGCGGTCCGAGATGGGCTCGACCGCCTTGATGTGGGCGCCGTCGTCGGCGTCGACCGTCACGTGCGAGGCGCTCGGGTCCCAGCCGGAGCCGCAGGCGCACGAACCGAGGGCCGTGAGGGCGGGGTTCGGCGAGGCCTGGGCCGGCGCTGTGGGCCAGGCAGGCTGCGAGCACGCGGCGACGAGAAGACCCGCGGCGAGCAAAGTGGCGGCGCGGCGCAGGGTACGCAGGCGACGGGAACGCTCGATCGATCTCAATGCTCGAACCCCCTTGCCGTGGTTCCGCCACTCTAGCCCAACCCAAAACCCCCGTGGGCCCGCGCTGGCGGTATCATCGGCCGGCCGCGCGCCCGTAGCTCAGTGGATAGAGCATCTGACTTCGGATCAGATGGTCGGGGGTTCGAATCCCTCCGGGCGCGCCACTGTCTTGAGTCGCGACATCGGTTACACATGAGTCGCGTCATGCGTGACACCTGTGATCAGCCGGTCTCCTGGGACCCCGGCC
>JBEKPL010000076.1:0-11542 GCA_049520815.1 Candidatus Limnocylindrales bacterium | reverse complement strand
GCTACTGGCGCAACCAACAACGAGACCCCGGCCGATGGCCGGGGTCCCAGGAGACCGGCTGATCACAGGTGTCACGCATGACGCGACTCATGTGTAACCGATGTCGCGACTCAAGACATGGTCGGGGCGAGAGGAGTCAAGCCGACACTTTACGGGTGAAGGTTCGCGCCTCTACGACCAGGCAGGAAGAGCGTACGGCCTGACGTTAGTGGACCTCGCCAACAACGCCCCGGCAGCAAGCCTGATGAGCGCAGCTTCTCAGAGAAGCTGCCTGAAGGCCCGCTCGACCTCGGCTTCGTAGGCCACCCTGTCGAAGACGAACGGCGCAAATCCCGCCACCACGACGGCGACGAGAGCGAGCGATGTTCTCGCTCCATCAACGCGCGTTGCTGGGCTTATGTCAATCTCGGGTGCCACCAGAGGCGAGGCGCACGATGAACGCCCCGACGATGTGCACGATCAGCCAGGCGTCGTCTCGTGAGGCATCGGAAGCGTGATGCGACTCGCCGGTCTCGCTCCGATCGGCCGAAACCCACTCGGCCATAGCCTTCTTGATTGCGTCCAGAGGCGGGACGTCATGAGCGGCAAGGATCTTCTTCGTGCGGGCGGATTTGATCAGTCCACCGAGGCTGTTCCCTTCGCAACCGAGCGCTTCCAACAGTTCCTGCATAGCCGCCCCGGCATCCGTTACCGCGTCTGCCGGGTCGCCGCCGGACAGTTCGTCCAACGCCTTGCGGTACGTCGCGTCGACTCCCGAGAAACGAGCATCATGGATCAGTCGCAGTGCCGGTTCGACCACTGCCTCGTGCAGCTCCATCGACTTCATCTCGACCATCATCCGGTCGACGATCTTCCAGGCCACGCGTTCTTGGGCGAGGATTTCGTTCACGGACGCGACGAAAGCGCTGGACATTCCTTCGGCCGGATAGCCGTAGTAATCCAGATCGAAGTCGACGAACTTGTCGAGGGTGATGATCAGCGCTTCGATCGCCGTCGGATACATGTCGTCCGGGGCCGACCGCAGGTATTCCGCAAAGTCCGCGACCGCGCCCAAGCCCCGGTCAGTCAACCACTCGACGCCCTCTTGCTGCAGGATCATCTGACGCGCGGCGACGAAGCACTGGTGATAGCTGTCGCGGTTCGCGTATCCGTCGGCGTCGTAGGCATGGCGTATTCGGGTGCGCACACGGTCGTCGAACCCTTCGCTCCAGACCGACGCCCCAGCGGCTTCGCGTTCAGCAAGGTCCTTCATCCGGCGTCGCATCGAGTGCAGCATGGCCGCGAGGATAGCACCGGGTATCCGTGTAACTGGCCCGTCGATCGCGGCCCGCGACAGCCGCTCGAACGTTCCGGTCACGCCGTCGGGAGTGACCCGACACTTTACGGGTGAAGGTGCGCAGCTCCGGGTGGGCGCTCAGACAGCAGGTCGGCTAGCCTTCCATGTGGACCGAACGGGCGGACAGAGGGTCTAGAGCCCGGAGTCAGGGCTGCGGAGGAACCGCGCCCCGCGCACTGGGAGGCTCCTAGGTCGTCCCTCCTACCTCGCTGCGGCGTCTCTCCAGCTCCTCTTGTGCTGCCTGCATGCGTTCGCTTTCCTGTCGCCACCATGCCTGTGCGGTCGGGAACTCCGAGACAAAGCCCGCCGGCAGTTGCCACCACTTGATCCTGGCATCGGAGCACTTGATCCAAAGCCACTTCGGCGGCTCGTCGGGAAAGCACGAGGCTAGTCCGTGAGCGGTCGCGTGGCTCAGCCTGGAGTCCTGCTCAACCAGTAGCGGAGTGGGCAGAAATCCAATGCCCCAGACGGGGAAGCACGGCCCCGGGAGGTAGTCATGACTCAAGAACCAGTATCGGTGCCTTCGGATCCTGCGAGCGGCGAAACCGCCGGTTTCGGCTTTGACCGGCCGGCGACCGTTGTTGAAGAGGCGCACCAGTAGGTCGCCCGCCTGCGTCAGTGAAAGGTCCGCCTCAAGGTTCCCTTCGTCGAGGAGATCGCGGAAAAGCTCCAGCATCAGGCTGCCCAAGGCCACGATTGTTCCTAGAACTGCGAGGGTCTGACCTGGCCAGAGGTAGTGCGAAGCGGCAGCACAGACAACGGCTAGCGCGATGATACCCATGGCGGCCGCCATTAAGCGCATGCCCGCAACATACCAGCCTGGGCCGTGGTACGCATCTCGCCTACACGAGGTCCGCCCGTACAGGCAGCCCGAATCAGCCGTTGCCCTCGTAGATCCAGTCGGGCAACTCCTCGCCGAGTGACTCGTCTCCGGTTACAACTGCTGCTCGGTCAGCTCCAGAGAAACGCAGAGCGCACCCGCGGTGCTGGCCGTTGATGTACGCGCCCCCGCCGATGAAGATGGGCTCAGCAAACAACGTGACCAGCCACCTTCGATCTTCACCGGGGAGCGTCGATCGTTTGGCTTCAGCGTCGTATTCCTCTCGGTCCCGGCGCCCGAGCGATTCGATGATGCGCACACTCTCGTCGGCGATGGCCTTCCAGTCCGCACGGTGGTAGCGACACGCTTGCAGGTCCGCAGGCGTGAGGGTGGCCAGAAAGCGCCTACCTGCAGCGAGGTCTGCCTCGTGCCAGGACTCGGCGCCCACCTGCGTCTGCCTTCGGAGCTGGTCAAACCGGTCCCTGTGCTGGCACTTGAATGGGCCGTGCGGCGGCGGTAGGTCGGCAACCGCGACGGCTTCGAAAACTGGTCGCCACTGCTCGTCCATCACATGGCGTCGGGCAGCCACTTGAGCCCACAGATCCTGGTGACTTGGCAGTTCGGGCAGAGCAGCTCCAATCAGCGCCTCGATCTCAGATCGGCTGGACTCAATCCACGCCAGCTCCGGCCCAGCGAGCACTCGGTGAACCAAGGTGCCAGCTTGGAAGGAACCGCTAGGCCAGACCTCAAAGAGCGTCAAGGCCTCCGGCGAGAGGTCATGTTGCGCTGCCACGAAAGAGACGATCTGCTCGGTCCCGTTCATGACTGAGAACGATCCGTTGCCCGGGACTTCTGTCACAACCGCGATGTGGTCGGATGCGCCGACGTACAGCCGAAGCCAGTAGATGCCCGGCTCTCCGCTCCCGATTGGCACCGTGATGAGGCCATGGTGTACGAGCGAGTAGATCATTTCCGCCGAGTCCTAGATGAACCGAGTCCCAGATCGATAGATGCTGATTCGCGGTGCAAGGCCTAGTCCAGCGAGTCGAGCCACCGGCGAACGCGACGAGAGACGATGCCTTCAGCCTTGTCGGCGAGCCAGAACCCATCGATCGGCGACACCCAAGCAAGCAGGGCGAGAAGACCGCCGGCAAGAACGATTCCAGCTGCGGCGATCGGATTCGAGGTGGCGAGGAACCCGACCATAACCACGGCCGCGTAGATCGTCACGTAGCCCAGGGCCAGCACCACGATCGCAAGGCGTCGAACACGGCGTCCGACGCGTGTTGCCGCCGCCTCTCGACGAGCGGCGCGATCATCCGCGGCGTCGCTCACCCCTTTCTCGAGTTCTGTCTGGGCGGTGAGAGCCTGCTCTCTGTCGCCTAATGCCAGAGAAAGAGCGGCTTCGAGTTCGCCCATCCGAGAGGGTTGGCCAATCGACACCCGCATCTCTTCGAGCAAGTCCCGCACATCGTCCACAAGATCGAACGTGAGGCCTTGGCGGGCGGTCCGAGTGATGATCCGCAAGACTCCGAGGTCTTCGAGTCGACCCATCTGGAAGGTCGAGACCTGAGCATTCCCGGTGCGGCTGGGACCGGTCAGCAGGGCCTCGCCTCCTTGGAAGGGCATCAGGGAGAAGGGGCCTCGAACGCCAGCGAGTTCTGCCGAGTCACGCATGTCGATCAGCCGCACAAGGAGGTCGATATCCTCTGGCTTGGCCCGAATCACAGTCACCCTCCGTCGACTCCCCGGTTCGTCCGAACAGCCTATCAGCTAGGATCGCGATCATGAGTGAAGTAAGATCGTCGAGGAGTTCTGTCCACGATTCACGCCCGGCGGGCGGGTCCTGTACGTCGGCGACGCCGATGCCAAGTTCAAGGTCTTCGACCAGGCCGGTCTCGAAGCCCTTGGCGTCAAGGTGGAGACGCACGGCAAGATGCCCGACGTCGTAGTCGACTACCGAGATCGGAACTGGCTGGTGCTGATCGAGGCCGTCACCTCGCATGGCCCGGTCGACTCGAAGCGCCACGGTGAACTTCGGCGCCTCTTCGCGAGGTCCAGCGCCGGCCTGGTGTACGTCACCGCCTTCATGGATCGCGGCGCGATGGTCAAGTACCTCCGCGACATCTCCTGGGCCACCGAGGTGTGGGTAGCCGAGTCACCCAGCCACCTGATCCACTTCAATGGCGATCGCTTCCTCGGGCCACACGAAGAGAACGTATAGAGCGCGAGCCTGAATGGCCATGCCTCGTCCCGTCCGTCCCGACGCTGACCGACTTCGTTTGTTCGTGCAGATCGCCGAGGATGCGCTCGCGTCGCCCGGCCTTCGTAGCAACTTCACTCTTCATATGCGTTTCCGGCAGGGCATGATCGAGACCTACTTCGACGAGCCGGACCTTCGCTCGAAGAGAGACCTGCTCGTTGTCCTTCGGAAACTGGATCAGCCGAGCCACGACGCGTTCTTGCCCAAGATCTTCGAGACTCTTGATCGAGTCGGTGTCGTGGACGACTGGAACCTGGGACTAGCCCAGGCGAAGGCCGCGTATGACAAAGGCAACGAAGTCGGCAACATCCGCGTGCAGATTCCGAACGAACCGCATTGCGACAACCCGACATGGATCCTGCCGCGGCGGGCGTGGGAACTCTGGCTGGACGGCGAGGTGATCCACGACGATCTCGCAAAGCAACAGGAATGGGAGAGCCTGGACATCGGCCAGGGGCCGGTTCGCCAGATGGCGTGGGATTACATGGGCATGCTCCTGACTCAAGCCGCCTATCTGCGCCGGATGATTCGCTTGGGCATCGCCAACCCGATCGATCTACCACCGCCCTCGGCCGAGTTCGAGGCGGCCGCGGCGAAAGCGGCAGATAGGCCGGAGTAAGCCTCGACCCGTCCCCTTCGGGCGCGCAACGCGAGACGGTATGTGCGGTCGGAACGCGACTGAGAGCGGGTCTCGGCGCCGGGGTCGCAGCGGCGCGCCCTCTACGCCTCGCCTTGGGTGTGAGCCGACAAGATCTGCCGTCGGGCCTCAGCCAGTGCTCGACGAGTACGCACCTCCACATCGTCGCCGATCCACATGACGTTGCCGGAGTCCCAGCCCAAGAACTCGATGAGGTCGAGGCAGTCGCCGCAGATCGCCGGGAGTCCGCTGACTTCGAGGGACCAGTGCTTCGGTAGGAAATGCGTGAACTCGTTGCGGAGTTCGTTGAGTATCGCCAGGCTCCGGTCGTGGGTCTTCCCTGGATGGAACTGCTTGCTGTTAACGTATCGGAGCATGCGGTCGCTCTTGACCTTCCGATAGAGGCCAAGGAAGGTGTCGAGTCTCTTCTGATCGAAAGGCGGTGGATCTCCGGCCTCAACGGCCGCCAGCCAGTCTTTGGCGGCGGCAGGGGAGAGCACATCGAAGTCGTTTGAGCCGCGCAACCCCAGAACCATGAAGCCCTGGACGGCGGCATGGAGAGCGAGGACCGCCCACTTCCATCGGTAGCGGTTGGTCGCTATGGCCCCGAGAGAGTCAGAGAACATTTCGAGCGCCGAGACCGCTTCCTCCTGCGCGTCCGTTCTCAGATAGGCTGGCATGAACCACTCCTGATTGGCCATCGGCCTGTCCAAAGTCTGATTGCGGGTTGGCCGAGGGCCCGCCCTGGTTAGCCTGCTGCCCGGCCGACGGTCGAGCGTCTTACGCGGTTCCTCGCGGCTCGTTCCCGGTCAGCTTCTCGCTTGTGTTCGCCGCAGTAACGCCGGTTCCCATGTGAGCGGTCTGGGAGCAACCTCTGACAGCCGGTCCGCCACGCGCAGCGCACGGGCGCATGCTTCCCGGTGATGGCTGTCCAGAGCGACCACAGGCCCCGGCCGAACGCCCCTACGATCTCATCCTCTGGCAACGGCCAGGCGTCGATCTGCTGAAGCCGTAGGGTCAGCAGGGAGGCCGCTACGCCGCGCAAGGCTTCGATACCGGCGTCGCCGCGCGTTGTCTGTCGCAGTCGGACCATTCTCTCAGCCCCGGCGAATTCACGGAGATTCGCCAGCACCAGCTCCAGCTCAGCGGACTCCTCGGAGCCGGCAGCAAGACGGCGCAATAGCCGGACGGCGTCCTTCCAGTGGGTCAACTCCTCAGCAGCACGGCGCCAGTCGCCAACTGTCTGCGGCAGGGACAGAGCGGAATCCCGCGCGCCTCGGTACTGACTGGTCAAGGTCACGAACTGCCCCAGGCTCCAGGGTTCGATAGCTGCGGACATGCCGCCGTCGCGGCCCATTGCGGCGAAGGTCCGCGTGAGCAGCTCTTGCGCGAGTCGGAGGCGCTCCACCGTGATCTCACGGGGAACCGCCACGTAAGCCTCACGTTGTGAGATCTGACGTGCCATCGAAGGGCTGACCGCGTCATACCGCCCGAGCATGCCGAAGCCTTCGGGCCAGAGAAGGCCGCGGAGGCGTGCCCGCTGCTCGGCTCCGATGGAGGGGTTGTCGTCCAGCGCACTGAGTAACCCTGAGCTCAACTCCGGGTCCTGCTGGGCCATTGATGCGATCAGGTTCGCGGCCACGGCAAGGCGTCCCGGGATTGCGACCGAGCCGCGAGCCGCGATCCAGGCATCCAGCTCGCCGAGTCCACTGACGAACGCTTCTACTTCCTCGCTGAGCTGCCATAGAAGCGTTCGCTCGTCGGCGAGTCCAGCGACTGGTCCCGTCGGTCCCAGAGGGCCTAGCCGCGATGCGACGGCGGCTATCGCAGCGGCGTCCGCATCTACGAGCCGGGCGAGCCTTCGGTACAGGAGTCCTTCGGATGTAGCGCGTTCGCGTCCACTGGGCGGAGCGCCGGGAACGAGTGAGCCGTCGGCCGCGGCTCGGTAGTTCACCACAACTCGATACACCCGCTCGACTCCCCATCATCGGCCGATTTTCGGGCGTTCGCCGATTCGTTCGCCGATTCCGCCTGTTTCTGACCTGTCTGACGCCCGCAACAACCCTACCGCACGACGGCGCGATGGAAATTGGTTCCGCACACGGAGGGACCCGGAGGAGGCTTAGAACATGGCGACACAGGATCGAATCGACACAGTCACGGTCGATCAAGCTCGGATTCCTACGTGGAGGGTTTGCGGGCGTTGTGGCCACGCTTGGCGCAGCCGTTCACGGGGTCTGAGGTTCCGGTGCCGGCGCTGCGAGGAGCTGGCGCGCACGGCCGCCCTCACCGCGGCGCAGGCGATCGTCGAGGGCGAGCTGTGAACAGCGCCACACACAGAACGGCTCGACCTCCGAAGCGCACGGCCGGCCGGCGCACGCCTGGTCTCGTCCAGGTCGAGAGGCACGATGCCCGCGAAGCCCTGGCGTCCCTGTCAGTTGGTTCGATCTCCGTCCTGATGACCGATCCGCCTTATCGGACCGTTGACCGCCACGGCGGCAGCGGCAAGCTCGACCACTGGTTCCGCTCGTCCCTCTCCTGGCGTCAGATCGCGGAAGTGCTCACCATCGCCCGGTCGCGGATGCGGCCCGATGGCGTCGCGTTCGTGATGACCAATCCCGACGGTCTGCGCGAGGCTATCGGGGCAATGGAGCGCGCCGGCTTTGCGCGAGTCCGGCCGATCACGTGGGACAAGGTTGCGCCGGGCCTCGGCGGGGGATTGCGCCACCAGACCGAGTACGTGTTGGTGGGCTACCTGCCAGGCTCGCGCACCCTCTCCGGTGCCGATCTCGTATCGGTTCCCGCGGTTGGGCCTAACACCGCGAACCGATACCCGAGCGAGAAGCCGGCCGGTCTCGGCCGCGAGCTGGCCCGCATTGCCAGCGTCGGTCGAGCCGATCACGTCGTCGATCCCTTCTGCGGCTCCGGCGCCCTGCTTGTGGGCTCGGCCGAGCGCGGCGCACGCGTGACCGGGTATGACGTCGCCGCTGCCGCGGTCAAGCGCGCCACAGGGCGTCTCGCAAGGCCGTCAGTGAAGGCCCATCCCAAGGCTCCGGCCCCCGCCCGCAAGACCGCCAAACCTTCACTTGTGGGCCGGCGGACCGCAGGGAAGCCGGCCTCTAGAAACTCGGCACGCGGCTCCAAGCCGACGGCTCGGAGAACGCGGCCGTGAAGTGCGGAGCGTTCTCGCTGGTCGGCATCGACGGCGCCCAATGCGGCGTGTACCCGTTGCGCTGCAAGAAGTGGGGCTGTCCGGTCTGCGGTCCGCGCAAGGTCAAGGCCACCCTGGCTCGTACCCGAGCTGGTATGGCCATCGGCACGTGCCGGTTCTTCACCCTGACCTCGCCGGGCACCGAAGACGCCGAGACGAGCTATTCGGAGTTCCCAACCCGATGGAAGCGCTTCCGCATGCGCCTTGAGCGCCGGTTCGGACGGATCGAGTACCTGGGAGTGGTCGAGCCCCAGCCCAGACGTGGCGCCGCGCACATCCACGTCGTGTACCGCGGCCCGTACATCCCCCAGCAGTGGCTCTCGCGGGTCGCGGCCGAATGCGGCTTCGGCAAGGTCGCCGACATCCGCCGCTCGCACCCGGCGCTCATGCGCTATCTCGCCAAGTACCTGACCAAGGAGCTGTCGGACCCGACTGCGGCTCCGCCTCGCTACTTCCGCCGAGTGCGCTGGAGCCGGGGCTGGTGCAGCTGGGAGAAGCGCGCCCGGAAAGTTCCCTGGACGCGCTGGTGGATCGCCGATGCGGTGCCGGCCCATGCGGCGATCGACGCCGCGCGCCGGGGTCTGACGGTCGAGGAGGTGATCGCCGACGACCCAGGCGCCTCGTACTGCCTGCGTCGGCCGATCCAATGGCTGCGCGATCTCGTCGGCTACCGCCCATTCGGGCCTCTGGGCCTGAGCAGATAGGCGGGGCGAGTGATGGCAGGAGTGGCCCTCATCCCCACCGAAGGCCCGAACGGCTGTTTCGATGGGGGAAACAGCCTCCTGGGGCTCGTTGGGCGCGGACTTCGGCCCACGAGCGCCGCGGTCTACCGCCGCGACATCGCCGACTTCCTGGCTGCCTGGCCCGATCCGGCCTCGGTCACGCGTGCCGACTTGGTCGCGTACTTGGACACCAGGGCGGCCGACAACCCGGCCGGCTGGGATCGCCGGGCGGCCGGCTTGCGCTACTTCTTCGAGCGCGGCATCGCGGCGGGGCTGTGGGCCGGCAACCCAGCCGCCGAGCTGCCGCGCCAGCGGCGTGGTGATTGGCGGCGGCACCGATGACGAGCCGGCCCCGTCCACAGCTCGCCGATCCGGACGACCCGCGGTTCCGGGGCCTGCCACGTGGCGACCGTATTCACCGACTCCTGGTCTGGTCGCCGACGGCCGAAGCGGCTGTCTGGACCGAGCGGCTCCTCGAAAGCCGCGGCTACATCGTCCACCGGGTCGGAGCGGCCCGTTTCGCTTGCGGGCCTAACGGCAACCGCTGGGGGTTCGCCTGGCAGATCGGCGACGGACCGGTGCCGGTATGGGCCGTCCGGCTGACGGACCTAACAGACGCCGGTCGCCGGGTGGCAAGCCCGGCAGGCATCGGCTGGTCTTCCGTGGCAAGCCCGACGGATGGCGGGCGTCCGTCCGGCTCTCCGGCGGCAAGTGCCGCAGTCGGAGCGGTTCGATGACCGGCATTGCCCGGCGCGCCGGCATGGCACCCGGTGCGACCGGTAGGCGCACCGGAGATGGCGGGCCGGCAATCCGGCTCGTGGTTGTGGTGCCAGCCGTGGTTTCGGGCCTGGATCGATCCGGAGTATCGAGCGACAATCCGGCAATGGACCCGGTGATTGCCGCTCTTGCCCAGCTCGTACGGGACCGCTACGAGCGGGAACTGGCCGATAAGGCCGCTAAGCGGCAAAGGCTCCGGGTCGTGGAGGGCAGATCGGCATGAGGCACCTGGCCGGGACGGTGGACGAGCTGCGCGGCCTGCGGGCGGCCCGCTGGATACGGGAGAGCACGCCCGGTCAGTTCGACCGTTACGGCCCCGAAGCCCAGCGGGAACTCCAGGATCAGGCCATCCGCTCACTCGGCCTGACCGATACGGGCCTGGAGTGGCGAGCCGCACATTCGGGCCGGACCGTGTACCGCAGCCCGGAGATGGCCGGCATGATGGCGGCCGCGGAGCGGGGCGAGTTCGAGGTACTCCTGGTCGGCTACGTTTCCCGCTGGCAACGGAACCTGAGACGGACCCTGGAGCTGCTGGAGGATACCCTGCACCCGGCTGGCGTAGCGGTCTGGTTCGCCGATGAGGAGATCCTGTCCAGCAATGAACGGCACTGGGACCAGCTGGTGGACGAGGCCAAGGACGCCGAGCGGTACAGCCGCCGGCTTTCCCGCCGTATCAAGGAGGGCTACGCGTCCAAGCTCACCAGCCAGCGGGACCCAGCCGGCCACCCGCCGTTTGGGTTCCGGCGTGACTCGGCAAAGCTGCTGGAGCCTGACCCGGACAGGCTGGCCACCGTGCGCCGGGTCTTCGAGCTTTCGGCTGCCGGCAATCCAGATCGCGTGGTGGCTGCCCAGACCGGGCTGGGCCTTTTCACGGTCCGGGGCATCCTGACATCGCCTCTGTATGTGGGCCGACTGCGGGACGGCACCGGGGCTCACTGGCCGGCCCTGGTGGACCAGGCCAGCTGGGAGGCAGTCCAGGCCCAGAGAGCCAGCCGCGCGACCAACGCTGGGCGCCTTGCCGACCCACGGCGACCCTACGCGCTGGCCCAGCTCCACTGCGGAGCCTGCGGCACCAGGCTCACTGGCGATACTGGCTACTACCGCCACCGCCAGCCCTGCCAGGCTTTCGTGGATGCCGCGCCCAGCGCCAAGCCAGCCAGGGGCCGGACCAACGGCCACGCCTACCCGATGGGCCGATACGAGGGCATCGTGGACGACTTGCTGGGCCACGTGACCCTGGACGCCGCCCAGCTTGCCGCGGTGGTGAGCTTCAATGCCCAGCCCGCTCCAGCCCCGAGCCAGCCTGAGCTGGACCGGATATCCAGAGAGCGCCAGCGAGCCCTGGACCGTTACGTGAGGGATCGTGACCCAGCCAGGCTGGGTGAGGCCATGGCGAGCCTGGACCGCGACCAGGCCGCTCTCCAGGCTCCCAAGCCAGCCGAGCCTGTACCAGCCGATGTGGCGGTCCGCTTTCTGCGGGAGCTGCCCAAGACGTGGGCCAAGGCCAAGGGCGGTCAGGGACGAGCGATGCTGGCCAGCGCCCTATTCGACCGCATCGACGTCCTGGGGATGCGCGAGGCGACGGTCTACCTCAGCGCGCACGCGGTCCGTCATGGCTTGGCGGCGGTGCTGCCGGCTGAGTTCAATTCACCCGTAAGTGGTCGGGGCGAGAGTGTCTGAGTTCAGGACATAGGTGACACTTGATCGGTTACTGGTGAGTCGGGACATGCGTGACAGTCTGCTGCATGTCGAAGCACCAGGTGGCCGTCCTTAAGG
>JBEKPL010000075.1:0-11732 GCA_049520815.1 Candidatus Limnocylindrales bacterium | reverse complement strand
GACACGGCTGGCTCCTACGCAGCCCGGGCGTGGTGGACGTTGCGCGTCTACGGCTTCGATTCGGCCCGCATTCTGGTCGGCGGTCTCCAGGCCTGGCGGAAGCTGGCCCAGCCCATCTCGACGACGGCCGAGCTGCGGCCACCTACGACCTTCACTCCCCACCTCGCGGTCAGGGCGCGCCTGACCGCGAGCGACGTCCGCCTGCTGCTCGGCTCGCCGCAGGTCCAGCTGCTCGATGCGCGGACGCCATCCGAGTTCGCCGGGCACGCCGGCACGACGCGACGATTGGGCCACCTCCCCGGCGCTCTCAACGTTCCGGCCTCCGCCACCACCGAGCCGCGGACGGGCCACTTCCGCAGCGCCGCGGAGTTGCGGTCGCAGTTGCGCCTGGCCGGCGTCAACCCGCGACGACGCCTGGTCTGCTACGACTCGGCCGGCCTCGGAGCCTGCAAGCTCGCCTTCGTGCTGACCTTGCTGGGCTGCCCTGACGTGGCCGTCTACGACGGCGGCTGGGCCGAGTGGGGCGATCGTCTCGATCTGCCGGTCGAGCGCTGAACCGCTACCAGGGGTTCGGTGCGGATCCCGGTCCCTCGTCTGGAGCTTCAGTCCGCCATGGCATGTCACCGGCGACCGCCACGTGGGCCCTGGCGTGGTTCACGGCGAGCAGATCCACGAAGTTCGGCGATTCGGCCACGCCGTAGGCCCAGTAGCGGGCGCTGGTGACGGGTACGAAGCGACCTTCGTAGGCATCCAGTGCGAACCTCAGCTCCGACTCGTACGAAAGATGTATCTGGCCCTCGATCGTGAAGGGTGGCGCCATGAGAGTCGCCCGAACGGCCTGCTTGGGCATCCGCATCTCCGAGCTCGAAGAGGACGGCCCGGTCGTGTGCACGAACAGGACGTCCGCCAGCTGAACCTGCCCAACCGGAGCTGCGGCGACCACGCGCCTCGACCCCACCTCCATGAACGTCGCCTCGAGGAGCAGGAGATGGGCCACGTCCGGCTCGTTGAGGACGTCGGTCAGGCGGCGCAGGCGCGTCTGGATCGTTCCCTGGATGATCAGCTGCGCCGTGACCACCATCAGCGGCAGGGACTGGACCGGGTTCCCGTCGAATCTGCCAAACATGCCGGCAAGGATACTCGGCTTGATCCGGCGCTGGGATGGGCCATCTGGGGTCCGCGCCATAGGCCCCTCGGCGGGTGCGGGTTGCCGGACGCCATGTCGGCGGCCCGATCCGCGCCCTCAGACCGGGCGCTTCCCGGGCCGGCGCGCCTCGGCGGTGACCAGGTACTCGGCGCCGTGCTGCAGCTCGCGATGGAGCCGCTCAACGGTGGCAAGCGTGTCCGCTTCGGCCGGCTGCTTGTCGGTCCGAAGATGGACGATGCGCGGGAAACGCAGAGCGAAGCCGGACTGATGCCGGGTGGAGCGCTGGATGACATCGAACGCGACTTCGATGACGACCAGCGGCTCGACCTGCCGGAACCGGCCGAGCTGTCGAACCGTATGCGCCTCGAACCAGCGCGTCATCTCGGCGATCTCCACGTCGGTCAGCCCTGTGTATGCCTTGCCGATGGTGACCAGCCGGTCGGTAGCCTCATCCCGGACGGCGAATGTGTAGTCCGAGAGGACGCCGTGGCGCTTGCCGTGCCCCACCTCTACGCCTACCACGACGCAGTCCAGGGTCGCCAGGGCGCGCTTCATCTTGAGCCAGCCGAGGCCGCGCCGGCCCGGCGAGTATCCGCTCTGCGGGTCTTTGACCATCAGGCCTTCGTTCCGGCGAGCGCGCGCCTCGGCGAAGACGCGGTCCAACGCCTCGACCGAATCGACCGTGACCAGGTGCGACAGCGCAAAGCGGCCCCCCTCGCCAACGGTCGGCAGTCCGAGCCCCTCGAGCTGAGCCCGCCGCTCGGCGAGCGGAAGCGCCAGCAGCGGCGTCACCATGGCGGGCGCCGCGCCGTCGGTGCCGCTCGGGCGTCGGCCGTTAGGAGTGGCGCGATCCGTGGGGGCGGACGTGCCCGCGACCGCGCCCGAGCGAGGCCCGATGGCCAGCAGGTCGAACGCGACGAAGGCGACCGGCACTTCGGCCTGTAGCTGCTCCGGGGGTTCCTTGCGGCCCAGCCGCGCCTGCAGGGTCAGGAACGGAAGGACGTGGCCGTCCGCGTAGGCCAGGATCTCGCCGTCCAGGATGCCGTCCCAGGGCAGGTCGCCGGCCGCCTCGACGATCTCCGGGAACTGCTCGCTGATGTCGTGGAGGTCGCGGCTGTAGAGGCGGACGTCCGAGCCGCGGCGGTGAAGTTGAGCCCGTATGCCGTCGTACTTGTCCTCCACCCAGACCGTTGGCCCCAGACGCGAGATGATCTCGGCCGCGTTCTCGGCCGCCGAGGCGAGCATGAACTTGATCGGGTGCAGGAGACGCAGGCGGGCCGCGTCGAGGCGGTCTTCCTTGGCGAGCACAGCGGTCTCGCCGACGTCCCCGGTGAGCATCCCCGCCAGTTGGACCGCAGCCTGCGGCCGCCCGAAGGCCTCGGCGATCGCCGCCTCGAGCAGTCCCTCGCGCAGCCCGATGCGCAGCTCCCCGGTGAGGATCTTGACCACGTACTTGGCGGTCAGCGGCTCGCATCGCTTCGCCAGCTCGGCGAAGACGGCGCCCTTGGCCGCGGAGCCGGGAGCGGCCTCGATCGCGGCGAAGGCTTCTGCCACTTCCTCCAGCGACGGCGAGAGGCTCGGGTCCGGATGCTCCGGACGCAGTGTCAGCACCTCAGCCACGGCCTGGCCCAGGTCGGAGGAGCGGTCGTAGGCCTCGCCGAGCGCACCCGCGGGCGCCCCCGCCACGTGGCACACCGCAGCCGCGATGGTGGCCCAACCAAGGCCCACGGCTCGCCCGTCCGCCTCCGCGAACGGACGCCCCGCAAGGAAGATGGCGGCTACGCGAAGCTCGTCAGCCGGCAGCGGCGCCAGGTAGCGCGCCAGCAGCGACGTCTTCTCGGAGGTGCGAGTCGTTCCGGCGACACGTTCGGCCAGCTCGCTCCAGCCACGCATGGCAGCGATGGTATACCTTCGATCTGTGAAGTCCGTTCGACGGCCCCACTCCGATCCACAGCGGCGAACCGGAGGCTGCGATGACCGCCGCGCTTGAGCGCGAGGCCTGGCGTCCCGAGGCGATCCAAGGCCGGCTCGTCGTCCTGCGCCGTCATCGCCCGGAGAACCTCCGAGCCTTCCTGCGCTGGTACTCGGACCCGGAGGTCGCCCGGCTGACCCGCTATCAGCAGGTCGCGCTATCGGCCGACGAGGTCCAGCGCTTCTTCTACTCGCGGGTCATGGGCACGGACTTCCTGGCCATGGCGATCCACTTGCGCGAGTCCGATCGGCTGGTCGGGACGTGCGCGTTCAGCCAGCTCGATGGCGACAGCGGCTCCACGCTGTTCCACATCACCATCGGCGAGCGCGACGCCTGGGGCAAGGGCTTCGGCACGGAGGCCACGGAGCTGATGCTCGCCCACGCCTTCACGCGACTCGCGCTGCATCGCGTGGCCCTGACGGTCTTCGAGTTCAACACCAGGGCCATCCGGGCGTACGAGAAGTGCGGCTTCGTCGTGGAGGGTCGGGCGCGCGAGGCCATCCTCAGAGACGGCCGCTACTGGGACGAGATCCACATGAGCGTCCTGGCCGAGGAGTGGGAGGCACGCCAGAGGCGGGGCTAGCGGGCCGGCACGGACCCGAGGAGGCTCGAGCTACTCGGTGACGGCGGCCGCGGACTGCTTCTCCACCCAGTGGTCGATGACGCTCTTCAGCGTTGCCGACTGGAGGTGCTGCAGCAGCGCTCCTTCGGCGGCGTAGAAGACGTAGTGAACGCCGCACTCGCCGTCGACCCCGCACGGAGTGCCGCGCATGACGCAGATCTGCCGGTGGGGATCGCCTTCGACACCTTCGATGACCATCAGTAGGGTCACCGAATCCGCGGGCTTGGCCAGACGGTAGCCGCCGGCTCGGCCGGGATGCGCCTCTACAAGCCCTGCCCGCGTCAGGTCGCCCATGATCTGGGGCAGGAACCGCGGCGGGATATGCATCTCCTGCGCGATCTTGCGGCTGCTCAGCAGGCCGTCTTTGGTCTTGGCGAGGGCCAGCATCGCCCGGATGGCGTAGTCGCTGCGCTTGGTAAGGTCAAGTCGCATGGTGCGGCGAGTATCGCGCGGCCATCACGGGACGGGACCCTGCCGTTGGTCCTGCCGTGAGGTGACGCCCGGCAGAAAACTCACTGAACTAGGTGATGATTTCTCCGGCAACGATTCGAGGCGGCTGGGCCGGCGCGAGAGGGAGCGGTCACGCAGGCGGCCGCTCCCCCGCGATCTGCGGCTCAGGCCGGTCTGGCGTCAGCCGATGAGGTAGGTGACGGTCACCGTGATGACGACGTCCGTTGTGCCGGTCTGGATGGGCGTCGCGGCCTGGGCCTTGGCGTCCATCAGCGCGCCGTAGGAGACGAGCGGCGTCGTCGAGGTCTCGCTGATCGAGGCAACGCCCTTGACCGAGACGCCGGCCGCGGCAGTTAGCGCATCGGCCTTGGCCCGAGCATCGGACATCGCCAGCTGGCGCGCCTGGGCCTGGACGGTCTTGGGGTCATCGAGCCGGAACGAGATTCCCTGGATGGTCGTGGCCCCGGCCGCGACGCTGTCGTCCACGACCGCCGCCACGCTCTTGAGGTCGCGGACCGTGACTCGCACCGTGTTGGTGAATTGCTGGCCCACGAGCCGCGGCACCGAGCCGTTGTAGTCGTAGACCGGGCTCAGGCTCAAGTTGACCGTAACTATGTCCTTGGACTCGACCCCGTTCTTCTTGATGGCGGCGACGACCGAAGCCATGGAGGTGGCGGCGGCGGACTGGGCCTCCGCCACGGTCGGCTTCGTGATCGAGACGCCGAGGACCACATCGGCGACGTCCGGAGCCACGCTGACCTGGCCGGAGCCGGAGACGGTTACCGTGTGCTCGGGGGCTGCCGTGGTGTCGGCGGCGAGGGTCGGGTGGCCGCTGATGATGGGGCCGACGATGATGCCGACGACCAGGCTCGCGGCCGCCGTCAGGGCGATCGCCCGACCGAAGGTCACGGGCTTGGCCGGGCGCGAGGCCTCGACTGCACCCCTGGCGGGATCCTGGTCGAACTTGGCGTTCGAAGGCTTGTCATTCATCGTGGTCTCCTGGCTGTGGCGGCAGTTCGGCCGTGGCTCATTTCCTGACGTATGGACGCCCCGATGAGCGTCGTCCCTTGGGCCGGTTCACGGCACAGACGTCCGAGAGGCGGGCCGGGTTCCCGGCGGATGCCGGCGCCGCGACGGCCGCGCCGCCAGCTCCCGTCGAACGCCGCCCCGCTACCATTGCCGCGTGAGCGCACCGGAAGGCAACCCCTGGCGCAGAGTCTCGCGCCGGCTTGCCTACGAGAACCCCTGGATCCAGCTCAACCACGACGACGTCGTCCGGCCGGACGGGCAGCCCGGCATCTACGGCGTGGTCCATTTCCGGCATCGAGCGATAGGCGTCGTGCCGCTGGACACCGAGCGCGACCGCGTCCTGCTGGTGGGCCAGTTCCGCTACACGCTGGACCGCTACTCGTGGGAGATCCCCGAGGGCGGCGGCCGCTTCGACGAGGCGCCCGAGGAGGCGGCCCGGCGCGAGCTGGCCGAGGAGACCGGCTACGCCGGTGGCACCTGGCGGGAGCTGTGCCGCTGCGATCTCTCGAACTCAGTGACGGACGAGACCGCGGTCATGTTCGTGGCCACGGACCTGGTGGCGGGCACGGCCACACCCGAGGGCACGGAAGAGATCGAGATGCGCTGGGTAGCCTTCGACGAGGCCATGGCTATGATCGCCCGCGGCGAGATCACCGACGCGATGACGATCGTCGCCCTCCAGGCCGTGGCCCTGGAGCGGGCTTGAGCCAAAGAGTAGGCGGGCGGCTGTCGATCAGCTCGGAGAGCGAAGGCGGACACGGATGTCGCCACTGCCTGATGTGTCATCGCGCCAGCCAAGGGAGACCTGGGTAGCAGACGCGACGATGGTCGGCCGGTATGCCGCGCCGGCCTGATCGCTCCACGCCTCTGGTGCCGCACAGCGAGCGACGGCTTTGGCGCCGGCCTCGCATTGCGCACCCCAGATGGCCGATGCCGTCGCCCGGGTGTCGTCCCAGGCGACGATCACGCCGCCATCGGCCTTCACCGCGAGCGCGACTCCTCCGCCCGGAGCCGCTGCGTCATCGCTGACCTGGACGCTGGACGACCAGCTGGTGCCGGTCCGCTGGCGAACGCGAACCTGTCCGGCCGTCGTCCGGCCGTCGAGCCAGGCAACGAGAACGTTGCCGTTGGACCCAAGGCCGATCCGCGGCGACCGGTCGACCCCGGTTGCGATCGAGTCGTCGTCGATCCGGCTGTTCGACGACCAGGCCGTCGCCGTCGGGCCGAGCGTGGCGAAGTAGATATCGCCCGCGTTCGACTGGTCGTCCCGCCACACCGCGTACGCTGTGCCGTTGGCACTGAGCGCGACGTCGGGTGCGGCCTTCTCGGCTGACGTGTCGGACGTGACTTTGTAGTTGGTCGACCAGGCCGTGGCCCCTACCGCCAGACGAGCGCTGTAGACGTTCGCCTGGCCTGAGCGCTTGTCCACCCAGACCGCGACCGCCATGCCGCCGGATGTCACCGCGATCCGCGGCTGGTCCCCGACCGAGACGTCGGTCGCGTTGCTCACCTTCGTGTTCGCGCCCCAGGTGGACCCGGTGCGCTTGGCGAAGTAGATGTCCGTGTCCGTCGAGCCGGCGCGATCGTCGGCCCAGACGACGTAGACGTTGCCCGAGCCGTCGACGGCGATCGATGGGGCCCGCTGCGAGCTCGTGCCGGCGTCGGTGTTGAGCTTGATCTCAGAAGACCAGGCGCCCGTCGAGGGATCCCGTGAGCTGAAGTAGATGTCCGAGTCACCGTTGCGAGCGTCTTCCCAGACGGCGTAGAGCGTGCCGTCAGGGCCAGTGGCGTAGGCGACGTTGTCCTGGACGGCCGAGCCGGCATCCGTGTTGACCTGCACCGATGCCGCCCAACTCACCGCCCGTACGGAGGCCTTGACCGCCGTCGCCTCGCGGTTGCCCAGGCCGTCTACGGCTACCGTGGCGACGTCGTAGATGCCCAGGCCCGAGCTGAACGGGACGCTGAACGATCCGCTCGCTTCGGAGCTGCTCGTGACGAGCGTCCAGTCACCGGTCGCGGCGGCATCGTTGGCGCGATAGCGCGTCCAGAGCTCGACGCTCGTGACCCCCGCACTGTTGGTCTTGTCGGTCGAGCTGTAGCTGATCGCGAGGCTCGAGGCCGAGCTCGTCGACGGCGGCGCGGTCACCGACGATGTGGGCGCGGTCCGATCGAGGATCACGAACGCGTCCGCCGTGCTCGGTGCGGCCTCGGTATTCGCGGCCGCGTCGGTGGCGATGGTGCGGAATTCGTAGCGGCCGTCACCGGAGCCGAGGGTGACGCTGACTGGCGAGGTGCTCGGCGTGGCGATCGTCGTCCAGGCGCTCCAGCTCGTCGAGCCGGCCGCCTGGAAGCGCTGCTGGAGCTTCACCGACGCAACCCCCGAGCCGTCAGTGTCGGTCGCATCGAAGCTGAGCGACTGAGCGGTTGAGGTGGATGGTGTCGCGAGAGCCGACGCGGAGCTTACGGGGGCGGTCCGATCGCGGACGGTCCAAGCCTCGGCCGCCTGCGCCTTTGTCTCGCGGTTCGCCGCGGCATCGACCGCGATCGTGTAGAACTCGTAGCGGCCATCGGCGGCGAGCGACGCGGTGAGCGTGGCGCCGTTGGTGACCGATCTCGACTTCGCCCAGCTGCCCCAGGTCGTCGACCCGGCCGCCTGGAAGCGTGACCAGAGCTCAACCGTCACGGTCGTGCCGTTGGGGTCGGGCGCGGTCACCGCGTATGGGATCGGGATCGAGGTGCCGTTGGTGAGCGGGGCGATGGCGCCCGCCTGCGAGGTCTCGCCCACCGTGTCGAGCACGGTGAACGCCTCGACGGTCGGGGTCGGTTTCGACTCGCGGTTGCCGGCTTCGTCGATCGCGATCGTGTAGAACTCGTAGCGGCCGTCGCCCTGGTCGAGCGTTACGCTGAAGGGCGAGGCGGTGGTGGTGAGGAGATACGTCCAGTTCCCAACTGTGCCGCCGGCCGGCGTGAACCGCTCGTAGAGATCGACCCACGCGACGCCGGAGGCGTTCGAGGGCTCGGTTGCCGTGTAGGCGACGCTCAGCGTCGGGCTGCTGACCGCGGCGGCCAGGCTCTTCGCTTTCGATGTTGGCGCCGAGCGATCGAGAATCGTGTAAGTGTCGTACGTGCCGCCCGACTCGACGTTGCCCGCCGCGTCGGTGCCGACAAAGTAGTACTCGTAGCGGCCGTCGCCCTGGTCCAGCGTCACGGAAACGGAGGTCTCCGTGGGCGACGGTGTGGCGATGACGCTCCATGGCGTCCACGTCGACGAGCCCGCCGGGACGAACCGGCCGTAGAGCTGGAGGGAGACGACTCCCGTGCCGCTGCCATCACTCGCGCTGAAGTTGATCGTCTGGACGGTCTGCGTCGAGTAAGCCGGCAGCGCCGTCACCGTGGTCGCTGGCTTGGTTCGGTCGCGGACCGTGAACGTCTCGGCCACCTGCGGCTTGGTCTCGATGTTGCCGGCGGCGTCCTTGGCGATCGTGTAGAACTCGTAACGGCCGTCGCTGCTGAGCGACGCCGTGAGCGGGGCGCCGTTGGCGACGGTCGTCGGGTTACTCCAGGCGCTCCAGACGAGCGTCGTTGGATTCTGGAACCGCCGCCAGAGCTGCACCGACACGGCTGTCCCGGCTGGATCGGAGACGGTCACGGTGTAGGGGACGGTGATGGACGTCGCCGTCGTGATCGGCGGCAGGGCACCGGCGAGCGAGGTCGGCGTGGCCGTGTCGAGAACAGTCCACGCATCAGTCGTGGCCGGGGCATCCTCGCGGTTGCCCGCCTTGTCGACCGCGATCGTGTAGAACTCGTAGCGGCCGTCGCCCTGTTCGAGCGTCACGCTGAAGGGAGATGCCGTCTTCGTGGTGACGAGGGTCCAATCCGTCCAGCTCGTGGTGCCGGCCGCCTGGAACCGCCGCCAGAGCTCGGTCGGGCCGAGCCCGGAGCCGCCGGAGTTGTCAGACGCGCTGTAGGAGATGGAGATGGCGGGGGTCTTCTTCGTCGCCGACAGCGCGCTCGCCTGCGAGGTTGGATCGATGCGATCGAGGACTGTCGAGCAATCCGCGCTGGAGGGCGCGGCCTCGCGGTTGCCGGCGACATCGACCGCGATCGTATAGAAGCCGTACGCCCCGTCGCCCAGGTTCAGATCGACCGAGAAGGGCGTCGCGAGCGACGTTGTCGTGGCCAGGTACGTCCAGGGGCCGGCCGATTGGCCGGGTGCCGTGTAGCGCCACCACAGCTCGACCGAGGCGACGCCGGTGCCGGTTCCGTCGCTCGCGGTGTACGAGACGGTGGTCGCCGGCGCATTGACGAACGCCAGGGCACTCGCCCTCGACGTCGGGACCTTGGTGTCGCGGACGGTGAATGTGTCGGCGGTGACCGGCGCGGCCTCGCGCACGCCCGCCGCGCTTATGCCTATCGTGTAGAACTCGTAGCTGCCGTCGCCTGAGCCGAGCGTGATGCTTGCCGGTGAGGACGTGACGGTCTTGACCTTGGCCCACGCACTCCAGCTCGTCGAGCCCGCTGCCTGGAAGCGCCGCCAGATCTCGACCGAGGTTGGCGGCGTTCCCGAGCCCACGGTGTACGAGAGCGCAACGCTGCTGGCCGTCGTAGTGGCGGCGAGCGGGTCCGCCCGCGTCACGGGGGCTCCGCTGGCGAAGACGGTGAACGCGTCGGCCACCGCTGGGGCAGCCTCGCGGTTCCCCGCTTGGTCGACCGCGATCGTGTAGAACTCGTAGCGGCCGTCCGAGGTCAGAGTGACCGTGAAGGGCGAGGTCGTCCCGGTCGCGGCCAGCGCCCAGTCGGTCCAGCTCGTCGAGCCGGCCGCCTGGAAGCGCTGCCAGAGTTCGACCGAGGCGACGCCGGATCCAGCGTTGTCGCTGGCGGTATAGGCAACGGAGAGGCTGGTCGTATTGACGGTTCCGGCAAGTGCGTCAGCCGAGGAAACCGGAGCCGTAGAGTCAAGGACGGTGAAGGCGTCGGCCACTGCCGGTGCAGCCTCACGGTTGCCCGCCACGTCGATGCTGATCGTGTAGAACTCGTAGCGGCCGGCGCCGGTCAGAGTGACGCTGAACGGTGAAGTGGTTCCCGTGGCTACCTGGGCCCAGACACCCATCTCGCCACCGGCGGGCTGGAAGCGCTGCCACAGCTCGACCGAGGCGATGCCGGAGCCGGTGCCAGCGGTGTCGCTGGCGATGAAGGGGACCCACAGGGTGGTCGAGGCCACGGCCGCTGGGAGTGTCCCGACCGCCGACGCCGGTGCCTCGGTGTCGAGCAGCGTCGAGGCATCTGCAGCCATGGGCGCAGCCTCGCGGTTGCCCGCGGCATCGATGCCGATTGTGTAGAACTCGTAGGTACCGTCGCCGGTCAGGTTGACGCTGAACGGCGAGCTGGTCCCGGTCGCGGCTAGCGCCCAGTCAGTCCAGCTCGTCGATCCGGCGGCCTGGAAGCGCTGCCAGAGTTCGACCGAGGCGACACCGGTGCCGTTTGTGTCGTCTCCTGCCGTGTAGGACACCGAGAGGTTGGTCGTGGCCACCACCGCTGGGAGGGCCCCGATCGCCGACGCCGGTGCCTCGGTGTCGAGGACCGTGAAGGCGTCGGCCACTGCCGGAGCAGCCTCACGGTTGCCCGCGGCATCGATGCCGATCGTGTAGAACTCGTAGCGGCCGTCGCCCGAGCCGAGCGTGACGTTTGCCGGCGAGGACGTGACGGTCGTGGCCAGCGCCCAGTCAGTCCAGCTCGTCGAGCCGGCGGCCTCGATGCGCTGCCAGAGTTCGACCGAGGCGATGCCTGTGCCGTTGGCATCGGACGCGGTGTAGGGCACGACCAAGCTGGCCGTGTTGACGGCCGCTGGGAGTGTCCCGACCGACGATGCTGGTGTCCCGGTATCGAGCAGCGTCGAGGTATCCGCATCCGTGGGCGCAGCTTCGCGGTTGCCGGCAGCGTCGACCGCGATCGTGTAGAAGTCATAGGTCCCGTCGCCCTGGTTGAGATCGACGTTGAAGGGCGCCCCGACCGATGTCGTCGTGAAGTACGTCCAAGCGCCCGCCGATTGGCCTGGCGCCGCGTAGCGCCACCACAACTCGACTGAGGCGACGCCGGATCCGTTGGTATCGGACGCCGTGTAGGACACTGTCACCGCGGCAGCGTTCACCAAGGCGGGCGAGCTTGCCGTCGACGTGGGGGCGGTGGTGTCTGCGGTCCACGTCTCCGTGAGCGGGTCAGACGCTGCCTGTGCTGCCTGTAGTGACATGCC
This sequence comes from Candidatus Limnocylindrales bacterium, assembly GCA_049520815.1. Taxonomy (GTDB): domain Bacteria; phylum Chloroflexota; class Limnocylindria; order Limnocylindrales; family CSP1-4; genus Fen-1039. Next base: position 262 of record JBEKPL010000075.1, on the reverse strand, counting down.
GTCCCACTCGGCCACGACCGCGTGGTATGTCTCGGACGCCGGAATGCTGCTCGTGACCGGCGCTGTGCACGTCGTTCCGTCCCCGCACACAGCCACGACGGTTCCATCGCTCGCCAGGATCACGATGTAGTAGGGCGTCCACCCGACGTCTTGGCTGGCGACAGCCGTGAGAGTGACCGTAGTCCCAACGGTAACGTTGGTTGCGCTCGCCCCGAGCGTCACCGACCAGGGCGGAGCCAGCACCATCTGAACATCGATGCCG
>JBEKPL010000074.1:0-12010 GCA_049520815.1 Candidatus Limnocylindrales bacterium | reverse complement strand
GGGCCTTCTGGCGTGTACGGGGCCTCCTTCGACCTCACATATCCTCCCCAGAGTACTCGCCGAACCCGGTGTCGAGGCGTTGCACCGAGGCATATTCTTAGGCGGCGCCACCCGCCGACCCGTCAGCGGCGGGACCCGCGGAGTCTGGATGGAGGAGTCATCGCATGGCAGTCAACATCGCAGGCAAGAGCGTATCCATCGCCGCCATCGTTGCCGCCGTCGGCGGCATTCTCGCAATCGTCGCGGCACCCCTGGCGTGGATTAGCGCCAGCGTCGGGGGCCAAAGCGACGACGTCAAAGGCCTCGATGGGGGCCTGATCGGTGGCAAGATCGCCCTGGTCCTCGGCATCCTTGTGGTAGCCGTGGTCGTGGCCGGGATACTCAACATCAAGATCCCGCAGTCGGGCGCCGTCCTGGCCTGCCTGGGCGCCCTGATCCTACTCGTCGTCGTCCTGGTCTACTTCACCAAGCTGGTCAGCGACGAGAGCTTCACGACGGTGTCCGACTCGATGAAGGCGTTGGGCGGAAGCGCGAGCCTCGGGATCGGCGTGATCCTCGCGGCCGTAGGCGGCATCCTCGCCATCGTCGGCGGCGGGCTGATCGTGGCCAAGAAGGCCTAGCCCTTCAATTCGCACTCGCACCCCGGCCGTCGCAACTGCGGCGGCCGGGGCTTTCATTTGCGCGGACCTCGCCGACCCGCGTTAGACGATCCGACCTCCCGTCCTTCGGATCGAAGGCACGCACCGCCAGTCACCCTCTGGTCTGGCGACCCCTCGATGCCCCATGAGCACGATGACACGGGCGGGTTGGCCCCCGCTTCGGCGGGTCATGCGGCCCTACCGGCGCCTCTGGGGGGTCCGGAGAATAGCCCCAAGGCAACGTTCGATGCCGCCCCGGCGGCTGGCCAGGTCGTCTCCGGTCGTTGCCGCCGGCGCCGGCCCGAAGCGCTCCCGGATGAGGGTGCAGAGGCGTCCAGCAGACATATCCCCCAACCCCCGGCCGACTCCTAGACGCTCGTGGCCGACCGGTCCCGCCGATGTCAGACGCTCGCGCACGAGACAAGCCGCGGACGTCCGTCCAGACATGCAATCGGCAGCGCACGTCGTCGGGCGAAGCCGGACAGACAAAGAGGCGATTGGATGCTCGTAGCTCGAGTTTCACCTCCCGAGGCAGCGGTCGCAGGCGCCCGCTTCCCGACCGAGGCGAACGCGATGACGGCAGGCGTCTCCCGCCTCGAGTGGCTGGGGCGCGGCAGCTGCGGGGGATCCTGTCCGCCGGCACTGGAGCATGGAGCACATGTCCCGTGGAGGTGACCGTGGCCGAAGTCGCAACCAGCGACCGCTCGTTCTACGATGAGGTCCTCGAGGCCACGCCGCAGGGCGACAGACTGAAGCTCTGCCTCCAGTGCGGAATGTGTACCGGCGTCTGCCCCCACGGCTTTGCCATGGACTTCCCCCCTCGGTCACTCATCGCCGCGCTGCGCGCAGACGATCTCGAGCCGATCCTCGAAAGCGACATGATCTGGCTGTGCATGTCCTGTTTTGCCTGTACTGCCGTCTGCCCAGCTCAGATACCTCTGACCAAGGGGCTGCTGGCCAGGCTGAAGACCGAGATGCTGGTCAGGGGCAAGGTCCCGTCCGAGCTGCAGACCGCGCTGGAGAACACTCGCCGCTACGGCAACACACTTGGGGAATCGCCGCGCCGCCGTCCCGCGTGGGCCAGCGACCTCACAGTGCCGGTGCCGATCATGGCGCAGGTCAAGGAACCGGTCGACGTGTTGTGGTTCGTTGGTGACTACGCCTCGTATCACCCGCGGGTCCAGTCGGTCAGCAAGGCAATGGCCAGGATCTTCCAGGCACTGGGGATCAGCTTCGGCATTCTCGGGCCGGACGAGAACAGCGACGGCGACGTCCAGCGTCTGGCCGGCGAGCGAGGCCTGTTCGAGCTAATGGCCCAGAAGAACGGCAAGGCCTTCGGCAGGTGTCAATTCAACGAAGTCGTGACCACGGACCCCCACGCCTACAACGTCTTCAAGAACGAGTACCCCGCCCAAGGCTTCGCCTTCCCCGTCCGACACTACACCCAATTCCTGGCCGAACATCTGGAGCAGCTCAAGCCCCTGCTGCGGCATGAGCAGAAGTACAAGGTCACCTACCACGACCCTTGCTCCCTCGGTCGGGCCAACAACAACGGCATCTATGAAGAGCCGCGTCAGCTGCTGCAGGCTATCCCCGGCGTGGAGCTGGTCGAAATGCCCCACAACCGCGCCAATACGATCTGCTGCGGTGCCGGTGGCGGAGGCAACTGGCTCGACGGGTTCGTGTGGGAGCGGGCCCACGCCCGCACGTCCGAATGGCGTGTGAAGGAGGCGCTGGATGCCGGAGCCCAGATTCTCGCGGTGGCCTGCCCCTACGAGACGCCGCGCTTCGAGGACGCCGTCAAGAGCACGGGACATGAGGGAGAGCTGATCGTCAAAGACATCGCCGAGTTGCTGGCCGACGCGCTGGCCGACGCGGCTGTTGAATAGGGGAGGACGGATGAACATCGTCGTTCCAGTCAAGTTCGTTCCCGATCTCGTCGAGGAACTGGAGATCGACAAGAGTGGGGTGGCGCTGGATCGCACCTACATGCGCCTGATCCCCAGCGAGCAGGATGAGCACGCTCTGGAGCAGGCCCTACTGCTCAAGGAGCGCTACGGCGGCACGGTCACCGTGGTGACGCTGGACACGGGCGACGTGGACGAGGCCCTGTTCACAGCCATAGCCAAGGGTGCCGACCACGTCGTCAAGGTTCTCGGAGACGGCTTTGCGGAGGGGATCAACAACCACGCCGCCTCCTCGGTGCTCCAGGCGGCGCTCAAAGACATCGCCTTTGACTTGATCCTGACCGGTACGCAGGCAACAGACGACCTGGACGGTTCGACGGGGCCGCTCCTTGCAGCCCGGCTGGGCCTGCCCTTTGTCGGCTATGTCACCGGCGTCGAGCAGGAAGACGGCAAGATCGTGGCGCGCAAGGAATACCCGGGCGGGTTGGTGGCCGAGATGGAGGTCGCACTGCCGGCCGTCCTGGGCATCCAGGCTGCCGAGAAACCACCGCGCTACGTGGTCACCAGCCTCGTGATGGAGGCCATGAAGACGGCCAAGATCGAAGAGGTGGAGGCCGGCCAGGCCGAGGGCGGTGGCGCGGCCGAGGTGGCGCGCATGTACCTGCCGGAATCCAGCGAACGCGCCGAGATGATCGAGGGCAATGTGGATCACGTGGCCGATGCGCTGGTCACTGTGTTCCGAGACCGCGGGCTGCTGGCGTAGGAGAAGAGCCATGAGTCAGGAAGTCTGGGTTGTCGCCGAGACCGTGCGCGGCGAAGTGATGGAGATCACCTACACCATGCTGGCAGCCGGGCGCGGGCTGGCCGACAAGCTCGGCGGCAGTCTGACGGCCGTGCTTCTGGGCCACAACGCCGAGGGGCTGGCCGGCACTCTGGGCGTGGCCGACGGAGTCACATATGTGGACCATGCGGCGCTGGCCGAATTCACGCCGGACGCCTACCAGCGGACGATTGCCGGGCTGGTCAAAGGGGCTGCCCCGCGGGTCGTGCTCCTTGGGCATTCCTCCATGGGCATGGACGTGGCGTGTGGCATTGGCATCGGACTTGGCAGCCCGTTGATCGCCTCCTGCCAGACGCTCGATGTTCAGGCCGGCAAGCCTCACTACGTCTCCCTGACCTGCGGCGGCAAGGTGCTGGCCGAGGGCGAGCTGCCCGAGCCGTCGTGTCTGGTCACGATGGTGCCGGGCGGATACAAGCCCAAGGACGGCAGGAAGGAAGGCGCGCCCAAGGTCACCAAGGTCGCGCCCCCGACGGCGCTGGATGATCTCAAGGTCAAGCTCAAGGGCTACATCGAGCCCGAAACCGGCGACGTCGACATCACCGGCGAGTCCATCCTCGCGTCGGTCGGGCGCGGCATCGGGCAGCGGGACAACCTCAAGCTGGCCGAGGAGCTGGCGGCGGCGCTGGGGGGCGCCGTGTCGGCCTCGCGCCCGGTGGTAGACCAGGGCTGGCTGCCGACCTCGCGCCTGGTCGGCAAGTCCGGCAAGTCCGTCAAGCCCAGGCTGTACCTGGCGCTCGGCATCAGCGGCGCGCCCGAGCACGCCGAGGGCATGCGCGATGCGGAGTGCGTCATCGCCATCAACACCGACGAGAAGGCGCCCATCTTCGACATCGCCCAGTACGGCGCGACGGTCGACGTGGTCAAGCTGTTGCCGGTGCTCACTGAGAAGATCAAGCAGGCGAAGGGCAGCTGAGCGATGCCGATCGAGCCCATGCTGGTCGTGGCCGCCTTCCTGGCGTCGCTGGGCCTGTTCGGCTTGCGGGTCTACCGGCGCTTCGAGCACATGCGCCTGGGGCAGCCGGCCGGACCCTTCACCCACTGGTGGCAGCGCATCAAGGCGTTCCTGGTCTTCGTGTTCGGCCAGCGACGATTGTTCCGGTTCCCCACGCCCGGCGTGGCCCATTTCTTCATCTTCTGGGGATTCCTGCTCCTGCTCCCAACGATTGCCCAGGCGATCATCGAAGGCGTCTTCCCCGGTTTCGTGCTGCCCTTCCTGGGGACGTTCGGGCCGCTGGCACTGGTCCAGGACCTGATCGCGGTCGCCGTGGCGGTGGCCGTCCTCTACGGCCTGTACCTGCGCCTCATCGCCAAACCTGAACGCTACAGGGGCAGCCACCAGACCGAAGGCGTATTGGTCCTGATCTTCATCCTCACCATCATGGTGAGCCTGCTGGTCATGAACGGCCTGACGCGAAACCGGGGCGAAAGCGCGATCCAGCCGGCCTACTGGCAGCCCGTCTCTTCGTTCGTCGGCAGCGTGCTTGCCGGGCTGAGCCAGGGCACGCAGGACATCATCGGCAAGGTCGCCTACTGGGTCCATCTGGGTGTCGTGCTGCTCTTCCTCACCATGCTGCCCGGGGGCAAGCACTTCCACGTCGTGACCTCCATGTTCAACGTTCTCCTGCGCGACGTGGAGCCCCCCGGCAGGTTGCCTCCCGCCCCTCAATTCGACGGTCAGGCCGGCGTCAAGAACGTCGAGCAGTTCACCTGGCTGCAGATGCTCAACTGGTACAGCTGCAGCGAATGCGGGCGGTGCCAGGAAGTGTGTCCGGCCTATGCCAGCGGGCTGCCGCTCTCGCCCAAACTGCTCATCATGAGCCTGCGCGCCCATCTGTTCGAGCGGGGCACTGCCCTGCGGGCGGCCGGCTCAGGAGGGGCCTCCGGGAACCCCTCGGCACAGGCTGTGCTCGACAGGCAACTGACCGGTGACGTGATCGCCGACGAGGTCCTGTGGGCCTGCACGACCTGCTACGCCTGCGACCAGGAGTGCCCGCTGTTCATCGAGCACATCCCGCCCATCGTGGACATGCGCCGCTATCTGCTGACTCAAGGGCGAGCCGATCCCATGCTGATGAGCGCCCTCGCCAATCTGAGGCGCTACGGCAACTCGTTCGGCCAGTCGGACCGGAAACGCGCCATGTGGACCGCGGACATGACGCCCCCGATCAAGGACATTCGCCGGGAGCCGGCTCACACGCTCTGGTTCGTCGGCGACTACGCCTCCTACAGCCCAACCCTGACGGCGATAACGCAGGCCACCGCTCGGGTCTTCCAGAAGGCCGGGATCGACTTCGGTCTGCTGTACGACGCGGAGCGCAACGCCGGCAACGACATCCGCCGGGTTGGCGAGGAGGGCCTGTTCGAGCTGCTGGCGATGAAGAACAAGGCCGCGCTCGCGGGCTGCGAGTTCCAGGAGATCGTCACCACTGACCCGCACACGTACAACACGCTCAAGAACGAGTACGCGTCCAACGGGACCTCGAACGGGTCTCCGACCGTGCCGGTCCTCCACTACACCGAAGTGCTCGATCGGGCCATCGCCTCCGGCCAGCTGCCGATCCGGCGGCAGCTGGGCTACACGGTGACCTACCACGATCCGTGCTACCTGGGCCGGTACAACGGCGTCTACGACGCCCCACGCCGCGTCCTGGAGGCTATTGGCTGCCGCCTGGCCGAGATGCCGCGCAACCGCGACCGCAGCCTCTGCTGCGGGGCCGGTGGCGGGCGCATCTGGATGGACGAGGCAGGCATCAAGGAGCGGCCCAGTGAGAACCGCATCCGCGAGGCTGCCGCCCTCGACGGCGTCCAGTACTTCGTGGTGGCCTGCCCCAAGGACGTGACGATGTACCGGGATGCCGTCAAGACCGCCGGTCAAGAGGACAGGATCGTGGTCAAAGACATGATCGAACTGGTCGAGGAGGCCCTGGGATAGACGTGACACCCGAGGTCAAGGTGGGCAACGCAACAACTCATCGCTTTCGGGCGCGCCATCGTGGTGACTCGCCATTTCGGGGACTGCTATGACTGAGAGAATCGGCGTCTACGTCTGCCATTGCGGCAGCAATATCGCCGGCGTCGTCGACGTCGCCGAAGTCGCCCGCTGGGCGGCCGAGAACCTGCGCGACCGGGGCGTGGTCATCGCTCGCGATTACAAGTTCATGTGCTCCAGCGCCGGCCAGCAGCTCGTGACCGACGACATCAAGGAGTACGACCTCAACCGCATCGTTGTCGCGGCCTGCTCCCCCCACCTGCACGAGCGCACCTTCCGCACCGCGACGGCGCGCGGCGGCCTGAACCCCTACCTGTGCGAACTGGTCTCGATCCGCGAGCAGGACTCGTGGGTCCACACCAACAAGGCCGCGGCCACCGCCAAGGCCAAAGCCCTCCTGGCCGGCGGCGTCGAGCGGGTCCGCCGCAACGAGCCGATGGAGCCTATCAAGGTCGATATCAACCCGGCCACACTGGTCGTCGGAGGCGGCATCGCCGGCATCAGCGCGACTCTCGAGATCGCCGACGCCGGCTTCAAGGTGTATCTCGTCGAGAAGGACCCCTCGATCGGCGGCCACATGGCCCAATTCGACAAGACCTTCCCCACCCTGGACTGCGCGGCCTGCATCCTGACCCCCAGGATGGTCGCCGCCGGCACGCACCCCAACGTCGAGCTCCTGACCTGGAGCGAAGTAGAGAAGGTCGAGGGCTACGTCGGCAACTTCACCGTCACCGTTCGCAAGAAGGCCCGCTATGTCAACGAGGACCTCTGCAACGGCTGTGGCGTCTGCCAGGAGAAGTGCCCCTGGAAGGTTCCCGATGATGTCTTCGAGGTAGGGATGGGTCGCCGCAAGGCGATCTACACGCCGTTCGACCAGGCCGTTCCTCGGATACCGGTGATCGACCGCCCGAACTGCGCCTACTTCAAGAACGGAACTTGCAAGGCCTGCGAGAAGTTCTGCGACGCCAACGCGATCGACTTCACCCAGGAGGATCAGATCCTGACCCTCCAGGTCGGCAACATCATCATCGCCACCGGCTACGACCTCTTCGACGCTCGCAGGATCCCCCAGTACGGCTACGGCCGGCTGCCGAACGTCTTCACCAGCCTCGAGTTCGAGCGGCTGTGCAGCGCGGCCGGACCGACGAACGGCAACATCGTTCTGCGCGACGGCAAGACGGCGCCGAAGACCATCGGCATCGTCCACTGCGTGGGCAGCCGGGACAAGAACTACAACGCCTACTGCTCGGCCATCTGCTGCATGCAGAGTCTCAAGTTCGCGCACCTGGTCATGGAACGTACCGGTGCGGAGGTCACCAACTTCTACATCGACATCCGCACTCCCGGCAAGGGCTACGAGGAGTTCTACGAGAGAGTGCTCGAGGAGGGCGGGCACTTCGTGCGTGGCAAAGTGGCCGACATAACGGACGCCGCTCGCCTGCCGGGCGAGGAAGGCAAGCTGATCGTCCAGGTCGAAGACACCCTGACGGGCAAGCAGCGGCGGATTCCGTTGGACATGGTCGTCCTTTCGGCCGGCTTGCAGCCGCGCCAGAACGCGAAGGATGCGGCCAAGCTCTTCGGCATCTCGTGCAGCTTCGACGGCTGGGCCATCGAGAAGCACCCCAAGCTCGATCCGGTAGCGACCATGACCGAGGGCGTCTTCGTCGCCGGTTGCGTCAGCGGCCCCAAGGACATCCCGGCCTCGGTGGCGCAAGGCGCCGCGGCGGCTGCCCGAGTCCTGGGCATGATCCAGCAGAAGCAGATGAACCTGGAGCCGATCAAGGCCACGGTTCACGCCGAGCACTGCTCCGGCTGCCGGATCTGCAACACCATGTGCCCCTACAACGCCATCTCGTTCATCGAGGCCGAGGGTGTCTCGAGCGTCAACGCGGCGATGTGCCAGGGCTGCGGCACCTGTGTCGCGGCCTGCCCCGCCGGAGCGATCTCCGGAAGCGGCTTCAGCGACGAGCAGGTCCTCGCGCAGATCGAAGGCCTGCTCCGATTGGGAGCCGACGGCGAGCCGCTCAGGCGGACCGCCTACCCGGCGACCCACCACGAAGCGATCGAGGAGGCGGTGCGAGCATGAGCGCGCAGGCACCTGTCGCACCGGCCTCCACGGAAGGGGCGACCCCGGCCGCGAGCCCGGCCGAGGGCGGGCTTTTCGAGCCGGTGATCATCGGCTTCACATGCAACTGGTGCAGCTACCGAGCAGCGGACCTGGCGGGCACGGCGCGTACGAAGTACCCGCCCAACATCCGCCTGATCAGGCTCATGTGCTCGGGTCGCCTCGATCCCACGTTCATCCTCAAGGCCTTCTCCGAGGGCGCGGACGCGGTCCTGGTGAGCGGCTGCCACCCCGGCGAGTGCCACTACATCGAGCAGAACTACAAGGCCCTGCGCCGCTTCCAGCTGCTGCAGCGGACGATCCAGGCGCTCGGCATCGAGCCGGAGCGGCTCCAGCTCGTGTGGGCCAGCGCGGCCGAAGGCGTCCGCCTCGCCGGCGAGATCGCCCGCGTAACCGAAGAAGTGCGAGCCCTCGGGCCGCTCAACTGGCCGGCCGCGAGACTGGTCGACGTCGACGGCGTGGACCTGGACGCGGCCTGGGAGGCCACCGGCGGTGACGCCGCCGGGCCACCCGAGAAGGCTGGCGGGGCCAACCCGGACCACGCGCATGGGAACCACGCGGCGGTGGTGGAGGCAGTCAAATGAGCCCGGCCGCGAAGCCCAAGGTCGCGGCTCCGGCCGCCAAGTCCGCCGCCAAGTCCGCCGCCAAGCCCAAGCTCGCCATCTTCGGCGCCGCGTCGTGCGGTGGCTGCGACATCGCCATCGTCAACATCCACGAGCACATCCTGGAAGTGGCGGCCGCCTTCGACATCGTCCTGTGGCCGACGATCCTGGACGGCAAGTATTCCGACGTCGAGGCCATGGCGGACGGCGAGATCACGATCACGCTCGTCAGCGGCAGCATGCGGACCGACGAGACAGTCCACCTCGCGAAGCTCCTGCGTCGCAAGTCCAAGTTCGTCGTGGCCTTCGGCTCGTGCGCCAGCGAGGGCTGCATCCCCGGCCTGGCCAACCTCTCGAGCAGCAAAGAGATCCTCGACACCGCGTTCTCCACGTCCAGCACGGACAATCCGGACGGCATTCGACCGGTCTGGGAGTACCAGGCGCCCGAAGGCGTCCTGCACCTGCCCGAGTTCGAGCCGATGCTTCGGACGCTGGATCAGGTCGTGGACGTGGACTACACGATCCCCGGCTGCCCGCCCGAGTCGGCGCAGATATGGGCCGCCCTCCAGGCGGTCGTGGCCGCCCTCAACGGCACCGGCCCGCTCCCGCCCAAGGGCTCCGTCCTGGGTGCCGGCGAGTCCACCGTCTGCGACGAGTGCGCCCGCAAGCGCGACGTCAAGAAGATCAGCCGCTTCGTCCGCATCCAGCAGGTCGCCGCCTTCGATCCGGAGATCTGCCTCCTGGAGCAAGGACTGCCCTGCAACGGCCCCGCCACGCGGAGTGGTTGCGGCGCCCTCTGCCCGGCGGTAGCGGCTCCGTGCATCGGCTGCTACGGTGCGGCCGAGGGCGTGGTGGACTACGGCGCCCGGCTGATGTCGGCATACGCATCGGTCGTGGAGGCGCAGAAGCCCGAGGAGATCGACGGGATTCTCGACGGGATCGTCGACCCGGCCGGCCAGTTCTACCGCTTCAGCCTGGCCAGCTCGCTGCTGCGCGGGTCCAAGGCCGCCTGGAACGACGGGGAGAAGCAGTAATGGAACGTATCACCATCGACCCCGTCACCAGGCTGGAGGGCCACGGCAAGATCGAGATCTTCCTCGATCCGGACGGCGAGGTCGCCAACGCCTACTTCCAGATCCCGGAGCTGCGCGGCTTCGAGCGGTTCTGCGTCGGCCGACCCGTGGAGGAGATGCCGACGCTGACCAACCGCATCTGCGGCGTCTGCCCGGAAGCGCATCACATGGCCGCCGCCAAGGCCGCCGACGCGGTCTACCACGTCGACCCGCCGCGCCCGGCCAAGCTGCTGCGCGAGCTGCTCTACTCCGCTTTCTACGTCACGGACCACACCACTCACTTCTACGCGCTCGGCGGGCCCGACTTCATCGTCGGCCCGGACGCACCCGCGGCCGAGCGCAACATCCTGGGCGTCATCGGCAAGGTCGGCATGGAGGTCGGCGGCCAGGTGATCCAGGCCCGCAAGAATGGCCACAACGTCATCGAGATGATCGGCGGCCGCAAGATCCATCCCGCCACGGCCGTGCCCGGCGGCATGACCAAGGGCATCACCGAGGAGCAGCGGGCCGAGATCGAGAAGATCGGCCGCTGGAGCATCGAGTTCGCCCAGTTCAGCCTCAAGATCTTCGACCAGATCGTCCTGGGCAACGATGCCTACAAGGAGATGGTCCTCTCCGACGGCTACACCCATCGCACCTACTACATGGGCATGCTCGACGAGAAGAACAAGGTCAACTTCTACGACGGCCGGGTCGGCATCACCTCGCCCGACGGAACCCGCGTCGGCACGTACGCTCCGGCGGAGTACCGCGACTGGATCGCCGAGCACGTCGAGCCGTGGACCTATCTCAAGTTCCCGTACCTGAAGAAGATCGGCTGGAAGGGCTTCGTCGACGGAGCGGACAGCGGCGTATACTGCGCCACTCCCCTCTCGCGGCTCAACAACGCCGATGGCATGGCCACGCCGCTGGCGCAGGCCGCCTACGAGCGCATGTACGAAACCCTCGCCCCCAAGCCAGAGTCGGGCGGCAAGCGCATCATCCACCATCGCCTGGCCACGCACTGGGCTCGCCTGGTCGAGCTGCTCTACGCGGCCGAGCGCATGGTCGAGCTGGCGACGGATCCGGAGATCACTTCGCCCAACGTCCGCACGGTGCCCACCGAGAAGCCGACCGAAGGCGTCGGGTGCGTCGAGGCTCCGCGCGGCACGCTCACCCACCACTACTGGACGGACGAGCGCGGCGTCCTCACGAGCGTGAACCTCATCGTCGGGACCACGAACAACTACGCTCCGATTGCCATGTCGGTCAAGAAGGCGGCCGAGACGGTCAGCCAGAACCTTCAGACCGTCGCCACTGGCGCCGAAGAGATGGGCGCCAGCATCAAGGAGATCGCCAAGAACGCGACCGAAGCCGCGAGAGTGGCCACCGCCGCCGTTAAAGTCGCCGAAACCACCACTGCCACCGTGTCCAAGCTGGGCGATTCTTCGACCGAGATCGGGCAGGTCATTAAGGTCATCACTTCCATCGCCCAGCAGACTAACCTGCTGGCCTTGAACGCCACCATCGAAGCCGCCCGCGCGGGCGAGGCTGGCAAGGGTTTTGCCGTGGTCGCCAACGAAGTGAAAGAACTGGCCAAGGAAACCGCCAAAGCTACCGAAGACATCAGCCGCAAGATCGAAGCGATCCAGACGGACACGAACGCGGCGGTGGACGCGATTGCATCGATTTCAGGAGTCATCAACCAGATCAACGATATCTCGAACACGATTGCCACGGCGGTGGAAGAGCAGAACGCGACCACGAACGAGATGTCGCGGAACGTGAGCGAAGCGGCGAGCGGCAGCAACCAGATCACCAGCAACGTTGCGGGGGTGGCGGAGGCGGCGCAGAGT
>JBEKPL010000073.1:0-20503 GCA_049520815.1 Candidatus Limnocylindrales bacterium | reverse complement strand
TGTCGGGGTGGGCGTGGGTGTCGGGGTGGGCACCGGCGTAGGCGTCGGCGTAGGCGTAGGCGTAGGCGTCGGCGTAGGTGAGGGGGTCGGGCTCGCCGACGGCGGCGGTGAGCCGGTGTTGGGCGTGCAGGTCGCCGTTGGCGGGAATGGCGCGCCCCACGTCTCGCCGAATGGAGTCCAGAACCCAGTCTGGTAGAAGTACATAGTGGCCCCATTGTTGGGGCCGCCCCGTTTGCCGACGCCCTGCTGCGCTCTGGCGATCCAGATCTGGTCGTACTTCTGGAAGCCCGGGTTGGCCGAATCCACCCCGCTGAGATCGAGGAAGCCCTTCGTGGCCTTCACCCCCGGGCAATCCCACGTCCACAGGGTGTTGGTGACCGTGTCCACGTCGACAGGCACTTTCGTGTTGTCGATCTGTTCCGGGACCGTGCCGTCGATGAAGACTTCCCTGACCGTCTGCGTCGTGTACGGGCCAGGCAGGTATCCGCTGTTGGCGTCAACCGTGGCCCACGACACGCCCTTTGGCTGCTGGAAATCGACGACGGGCGTGCCTGCGGTGGCATCCTGCATGAAGGCGTGCCAGATCGGCGCCGCCATCTCGAGGGACATCACGCTGTGGCCGGAGGCGTGATCGCTGTTGCCGGCCCAGACTCCCGCAACGATGGCCGGGGCATTTGGACTCGAGGGCGGGGCAACGTACCCGACCGCGAAGAGATCTTCCGTCTGGTCGCTGGTGCCGGTCTTGAGGGCCGCCGGCCGGCGGGCCTTGCCCTCGACCAGCTTGTACTGGCTCCACCAGTTGTTCTGCGCTGGGTCCGTGTTGCCGGCCAGGATGTTCGTCATCACGTAGGTCGCCTGAGGCGTGGACGGATGTGTGGTCTTGGGGGCTGGCACTGGCTGGACCGCGCCCTTGGCGTCCGTGATGGACAGGATCATGTTCCTCTGGACGAGGGACCCGGAGTTGGCGATCGCGCCGTAGGCCGAGACCAGGTCGGCCGGGTGGACCTCAACGGTGCCGATGCCGACCGAGACGCCCGGGTTCGCATTGGATGGGAACTGAAGGCCGAAGTCCTTCGCCCTTTGCATGACGCGCTGAACGGTGCTGATGGATGCCGCCTTCACGGCAGGGATGTTCAGCGAGTACTGCAGCGCTTCACGAAGCCGGACCGGGCCCCGCTCGAAGCCGTCGGCGTCGTGCGGGATGTAGCCCCCGCCGAAGTCGGTGGCGACGTCCATGAAGAGTGAGGCCGCCGTCATGCCCTGGTCCTGGAGGCCGATCACATAGTTGACAGGCTTGAAGGCCGAGCCCGGCTGGCGGCCGAGTCCGGACGACAGCACGTCGTACTCCGGGTCGAAGTAGTTCTGGCCGGCTCTGGCCGGGTCCTTGATCGCCTTCTCGTAGAAGCCGGCACTGCCCGCGTAGGCGAGAACCTGTCCCGTCCGGTAGTCGACGGCGATGAGCGCGCCGTTGTGGATGTTCCCGCTGCGGAGGCCGACGCTGCTGGTGGAGCTTGGGCCGATGATCCGCGTGTAGTTGTACGGATCGCTCTTGGCGGTGATACCGATCCCGGGTTGCGCGAGGTAGGCGATGTCATCGGCCAGAGGGCCCTGGTTGGGCCCGAAAACGTAGGCCTTCAGCCACTTCTCGGCCGAGGCCTGCATCTTCGCGTCCAGGGTCGTGACCACCTTGTAGCCGCCCGTGTCGACAGGCGCGCAATCGGCGGGGTCGGTACCGGGCGCGCAGAGCAGATCCGCCAGCTGCCGGCGAACCAGCAGGTCGAACTGCGGGGCGAGGTTGGGCGGGCGGTAGGTCGGGTGAAGGATCACCGCCTCCGACTCCGCGGCCAGCAGAGCCGCGTCGTCGTACTTGCCTTTCAGCAGGCCGTCGCGGTTGTTCCGGCGCATATCCTCCAGGATCGAGTTGCGACGGGCCACTATGACCGTATCGTCGGGAACGTACTGAGTCCCGTCGTCCTTCTCGAGAGAGTTCGTGACGAGGTCGTACGCGGAGGGTGCCTGCAGCAGCGCGGCCAGGATCACGGACTGGGCGACGGTCAGCTTGCTGAGGTCCGTGACCCCGAAGTAGCCCTGCGCGGCCGCCGCGATGCCATAGCTCTGGTTGCCGTAGAAGTTGAGGTTGAGGTAGGCGGTAATGATCGACTGCTTGCCCTCGTCGCCTGGAAACTCCTGGGTCAGCCGAATCGACTGGATGATCTCCTTGATCTTCCGATCGACGGTGCTGGTCGTCGGCGGCAGAAGGCGCTGCCGGACGAGTTGCTGGGTGATCGTCGATGCGCCTCGAGGGCGCCCTGACAGCGCGTCACGCAGCGCGGCGAGAACCGCCGCCGGATCGAATCCGGTGTTCGACCAGAAAGTCTTGTCTTCGGCGCTGGTCGTGGCGTCAAGGACCACATCAGGAATGTCTGAGAACTTGAGAACGCGGCGGTTCTCGGAGCCGAATGCCGCCAGCTGCACCGTGCCCGTCCGGTCGTAGAGGACCGTCTGCAGGTTGTAGCTGATGTCCCGGAGCGCGTCCTTCGGGTTCTCGAGATCCTTGCTGTAGTTGGAGTAGACCTGCACTGCGGTAACGAAGGTCACCGTGCCGAGAACGAAGAACGTCCCGAGGAGGAGGAGCGGGAGGATGACGGCGACCCGGCTGCCGGTGCCACCGCCCGGGCGGCGAGCGCGGGTGCCACTGCGCCGTCGGCGTTCATGTCTGGCGAGGCTGGTCTTCATGGAGGCTCGCAAGATAGCATAGGTAGACTGGCGGCCATCCCACCCCATGCCGCCGGGGCTTCGGACGAGCACGTCCGTCGCGAAGTGACGAATTGGAGCGGACTCGGGCTATGACGCCGGCTGCCGAAACCGAAGGACCCAACCCCGCGACGATCCCTGGTGGATTGGCCGGATTGCTCGATGAGCTGCGCTGGCGGGGCATGCTCCACCAATCCAGCAGCGGCCTCCTCGAACGGCTGGCGACCGGCAGGCCTATCAAGGGCTACAACGGCTTCGACCCAACCGGTCCTTCCCTGCACATCGGCCACCTGGTCCCGATCTTCGGCCTGATTCACCTCCAGCGAGCCGGCGGCACGCCGGTGGTGGTCATCGGGGGCGGCACCGCGATGATCGGGGACCCGTCGGGGCGCTCGGCCGAGCGGCTGCTCCTCAGCCGGCCGGTCGTGGAGGAGAACATCGTCGGCATCCAGAGCCAGCTGACTAGGTTCCTCGACTTCGATGGGCCCAACGGCGCCGAGCTGGTCGACAACTACGAATGGCTGAGCTCGTACTCACTGCTGCGCTTCCTGCGGGATATCGGCAAGCACCTGACCGTGCCGTACATGCTCGCCAAAGACTCGGTCCAGATCCGGCTGGATGCCGGGCTGAGCTTCACGGAGTTCAGCTACATGCTTCTGCAGGCGGCCGACTTCCTGTACCTCTATCGCACGGCCGGCGTCGAGCTGCAGATGGGCGGCGCAGACCAGTGGGGCAACATCACCGCCGGCCTCGAGCTGATCCGCAAGGAGTTCGGTGCCGGCGAGGCGCAGGATCTCGCGTTCGCGATCAGCTACCCGCTGCTGACGAACCCGAGCGGTGCGAAGTTCGGCAAGACGGCCGCGGGTACGAGCGTCTGGCTCGACCCCGGGAAGACGAGTCCGTTCCAGTTCTACCAGTACTGGCTGGACGCGGACGACCGCGACGTCGGCAGGTACCTGCGCACGTTCACGCTCTTCGACCGGGCCAGGATCGAAGACCTGGAAGCGCAGCAGGCCGCTCATCCGGAGACTCGCGTGGCCCAGCGTGCCATGGCCTACGACATCACGGCCCGGGTGCACAGCGAGGACGAGGCGAAGCGGGCCGTTCGCGTCAGCGAGGCCGCCTTCTCTCGAGAGCCGATCCGCGACCCTGAGGTTCTCGAGGCCCTGTTCGCGGCCATCGACCATTTCGAGTTCTCGCCATCGGACGTGGCCGGCGGCGCGATGGGCATCGCCCTGGCCAGCGGCCAGTACGCCTCGAACGGCGAGGCGCGGCGGGCCATCGCCCAGGGCGGTCTCTCGATCAACGACGAACGGGTCAAGGCGCCGGAGGACGCCGTCCCACCCCCGATCGCCGGCCGCTACCTGGTCGTCCGGGCGGGCAAGAAGAGCCTGCGGATCGGACGGCTGAGGAGCTAGGAAGCCTGATCGCCCAAGGAAGCGCTGCCGGCGATCAGGCGCGCCACTATCCACCGATCGCGGCGTTCCGCAACGGGGGCGATCGGCAACGAGGGGCCCGGCGCCCGCTTGTGGCTGCGGCCGGATTCCGCTGTGATCCCGCCGGCTGATGGGGTGCGCCAACGTAGAACGCTCGTGGCCAGTCGGTCGATGCGATCCGTTGCAGATCCGGGTACGAGAAGCTCGCATCTGCCAGATACCGAGAGGAGTGCGGTTCGGTGAAATCACTCGCCTCGGTCGTTGGGCACCTTCAGACAGGCCGGCTCACGTAGTAACGGGCTGACACTGACCAGAACTGGACGCCCTTGGGTTCAAGAGTCTGTCAACTAACAGATAGGGCCTATACATTAGTTCCGTGGTAGGATTGACGCGCTCGTCCTCCATGAGTCGAGGGTTCTTGGGACGAGCACCGCGTGGACCGGCCGGATCCGTGGGATCCCGCCCGCAGACGGGGTGGACAAACAGGCGCCGCGGGCGTTGTCTGGGGATCTAGGGACGCACGGTCGGGCTGCGCCCCGGCCGCTCGCCTTTGGTCGCGCCAGGGTAAGCGCCATACCGCGCGAGAGCAGCGAGGAAGAGGGTCCGATGAAGTCGCACCAGTTGGTCGAGGTTCGCATTCAGGCAGGTTCGCCCGCGTCACGGCTCGAGGGCCAGCGTCCGAACCGCCGGTCGCGCCGGCTCATCTCCAGGCTCATGGCGCTTGGCGCGGCCGGGGCTCTGGCCGTCGCGTTGATGCCCGGCGCTGCGCTTGGCGCAGCCGGGGCTCATGCCGTCGCGTTGGTGCCGGCTACGCCTGTATCGAGGACTGTGCAGCCCGCCAGCGTCGCCGGCGACTGGACGCAGTTCCACAACGGCCCGACCCATCAGGGATACAACGCCTCGGAGAACACTATCTCCGCCTCCAACGTGGATGCCCTGGGCGCCGCGTGGAAGGCCACTACCACCGGCCCCATCTCGACATCCTCGCCCGCCGTCGCGGACGGGGTGGTCTACGTCGGCTCCGATGACGGCAAGCTGTATGCCTACGCTGTCGGCTGCGCCAGCGGCGGCGCGACCTGCACGCCGATCTGGACTGCCACCACGGGAGCCGCCATCCACTCCTCGCCCGCGGTCGCAAACGGCGTGGTCTACGTCGGGTCCGATGATGGCAAGCTGTATGCCTACGCGGTCGGCTGCGCCAGCGGCGGCGCGACCTGCACGCCGATCTGGACTGCCACCGCCGCCGGTGGATTCATCGACTCCTCGCCCGCGGTCGCGGACGGCGTCGTCTATGTCGGATCCGGTCTTGGCAGCCTGTCTGCGTTCGCGGTCGGCTGCGCCAGCGGTGGCGGGACCTGTACGCCGATCTGGACTGCCACCACCAGCGGCGGCTTCCCCATGGGCTCCTCGCCCGCGGTCGCGAACGGCGTCGTGTATGTCGGGTCCTTCGTGTACCTGTTTGCGTTCGCGGTCGGATGCGCCAGCGGTGGCGGGACCTGCACGCCTCTCTGGACGGGTGCCACAGGCGGCATGATCACGAACTCCTCGCCCGCGGTCGCGGGCGGCGTTGTCTACGTCGGGTCCGGCGGTATGCTGCATGCGTTCGGGGTGGGCTGCGCCAGCGGTGGCGGGACCTGCAGACCGCTGTGGACGGCCACCACCGGCGGAAGCATCAACTCCTCGCCCGCGGTCGCGAACGGCGTTGTCTACGTCGGGTCCGGCGATGGCAAGCTGTATGCCTACGCCGTCACCGGCGACTGGACGCAGTTCCACGACAGCCCGAGTCGTCAGGGATACAACACGGCGGAGCACGTGCTGAGCCCCACGAACGTGGCCGCCCTGGGATTTGCGTGGAAGGCCCCCACCGGCGGCGCCACGCTGTCCTCGCCCGCGGTCGCGAACGGCGTGGTGTACGTCGGAGGATTCAACGGCTATCTGTATGCGTTTTCGGTCGGCTGCGCCAGTCGCGGAGGAACCTGCTTGAAGCTCTGGTCGGCCGGCACCGGCAGCAACATCACATCCTCGCCCGCGGTCGCGAACGGCGTGGTGTATGTGGGGTCCAACGACGGCAAGCTGTATGCCTACGACGCGGCCGGGGTCACCGGCTGCAGTGGCGGCCTCTGCGACCCCCTCTGGACGGCCACCACCGGCGGCGCCATCACGTCTTCGCCCACGGTCGCGAACGGGATTGTGTATGTGGGATCCAACGACGGCAAGCTGTATGCGTACGACGCGGCTGGGGTCACCGGCTGCAGCGGCAGCCCCAAGTCCTGCATGCCATTCTGGCAGGCCACTACCGGCGGCGCCGTCGCGTCCTCGCCCGCTGTGGCGAACGGCGTGGTCTACGTCGGGTCCTACGATGACAAGCTGTATGCGTTCGCGGTCGGCTGCAACAGCGGCGGCGGGTCCTGCTCGCCGATCTGGACGGCCACCACGGGTAACCAGATCTACTCCTCGCCCGCTGTGGCGAACGGGGTGGTCTATGTCGGGTCCGAGGACGACAAGCTGTATGCGTTCGCGGTCGGCTGTGCCAGCGGCGGCGGGACCTGCACGCCGCTCTGGACGGCCACCACAACCGGCGCCATCTTCTCCTCGCCGGGGGTCGCGGACGGCGTGGTCTATGTCGGGTCGGCCAACGGCAAGCTGTATGCGTTCGCGGTCGGCTGCGCCAGCGGCGGCGGGACCTGCTCGCCGATCTGGACTGGCGCCGTCGGCGGCCCCATCGAATCCTCGCCCGCAGTCGGGAACGGGCTGGTCTACGTCGGCTCCGACGATCACAAGCTGTATGCGTTCGCGGTCGGCTGTGCCAGCGGCGGCGGGCACTGCACGCCGCTCTGGGCGGCCACCACCGGGGACATCATCAGTTCCTCACCGGCGGTCGCGAACGGCGTGGTCTACGTCGGGTCCAACGACAACTGGTTGTATGCGTTCGATCTCAACCCCCTCGACCACCTGGTCCTGAGCCCCGCCAGCGCGACGATCGCCGCCGGGGCCAGTCAGGCCTACACCACCCAGGGCTTTGACCTCTACGGCCACGGCCTGGGCGATGTCACCTCCGCCACGACATTCGCGATCAGCGGTGGCGGCTCCTGCACCGGTGCCTCGTGCACATCCACGATCGTCGGCGACCACACCGTCACCGGTACCGACGGCAGTGCCACAGGCACGGCCACGGTCCATGTCACCGCCGTCACCCCCTCCGGTGCCACATACCACGCCCTCACTCCAACGCGCATCCTCGACACTCGCGATCACACAGGCGGACTGGGCATCTTTAGCTCCCATGTGGCCCAGACGTTCACGGTCAGGGGCCATGGTGGCGTTCCCGCCAACGCCACTGCCGTGACCGGCAACCTGACCGTGACCGGGCAGACCAGCGCGGGCTTCCTCTCTATCGGTCCGGTGGCCCAGAACAACCCGACCAGCTCCACTCTCAACTTCCCGATGAACGACGACCGGGCCAACGGACCGGGCCAACGCGGTCACGGTGGCTCTTAGTGGCACCGGCACTCTCAGCGTCACCTATGCCGCTCCGACTCTCGGGCCGACGGCGCATGTGATCTTCGACGTCACCGGGTACTTCACACCCGATGCCAGTGGCGCTACCTATCACGCCCTCACCCCCGCTCGCATCCTCGACTCCCGCGACGGGACCGGCGGTCTGTCTGGAGCCTTCAGCTCCCATGTGGCCCGGACGTTCCAGGTCACTGGCCATGGTGGCGTGCCCGCCGGCGCCATCGCCGTGACCGGCAACCTGACCGTGACCCAGCAAACCAGCGGGGGCTTCCTCTCCATCGGCCCGGACGCCCAGAACAACCCCACTAGTTCCACTCTCAACTTCCCGCTCGGCGATGACCGGGCCAACGCGGTCACGGTGGCTCTTAGTGGCACCGGCACTCTCAGCGTCACCTATGCCGCTCCGACTCTCGGGCCGACGGTGCATGTGATCTTCGACGTGACCGGCTACTTCACGCCGTAGCCGGGGGGTGACGGACGCGACATCGTCGCGGGGGAACGGATTCAGCCCCTGGCCAGGGGCACGATCAGGTCTCGACGTCGACAATCGACATGCCGCGCTCTGAATCGCCGGCATTAAGGTCCGCGAGCATTCAGGCCTTGTAGCGTTCGCGGAGCCGGGCGATCACCGCAGCTGGCGGGAGGTCGCGCTCGCGGAGCAGCACCAGGGTGTGGTAGAGCAGATCGGCGACCTCGCCCGTCAGGGCGTCGCGCGTGGCGGCGCGTGACTCGTCCGGGGCCGCCGCGTCGTCCTTCGCGGCCATGACCACTTCATTCGCCTCTTCGGCAACCTTGCGAGCAGCGCCATCGACGCCGGCGGCAAGCAGCCTGGCGGTGTAGGAAGCGGCCGGGTCGGCGACGGCGCGGGCATCGATGGTGGCCCACAACGTCTCCAGCCACTCGAATCCCTGGCCGGGTGGGGGAGTGGCGCCTGGCTGCGACGCCACCGCGGTGGGCTGGGGGACCACCCCAGCCGGATCGAAGCAACTGCGCGTGTTGCGGTGACAGGTGGGGCCGGCTGGCTCGACCTGGAGGAGCAGGGCGTCACCGTCACAATCGAGGGCGACGTCAACGAGGCGCAGCACGTTGCCGCTCGTCTCGCCCTTGCGCCAGAGATTGTCGCGGGAGCGGGAGTGGAAGTGGACCTGGCCGGAGGCGAGCGTCGCGGCGAGAGCCTCGGCGTCGACGTATGCGACCATCAGGACCCGACCGTCGGCTGCGTCCTGGACCACCGCCGGAACGAGGCCGCTCGGCCCCCACACCACTCTCTCTTGCGGCAACTGCCTGCCGGTCATGCGACGGCCTCCGCAACGGGCCGTACTGGCAATCCTGCGGCGGCCATCGCGGCCTTCACCGAGGCGATCGAGTACATGCGGCGATGGAAGATCGAAGCCGCGAGAACCGCGTCCGCCTTGCCGTCGCACACGGCGGCGACGAAATCCGCCGGCCCGGAGGCGCCACCCGACGCGATCACCGGCACGCGGACCCGCGAGGCGATGGCCGCCAGCAGCTCCGTATCGAAGCCGCTCTGCGTTCCGTCCCTGTCCATGGACGTAACGAGCAGCTCCCCCGCGCCCAGCTCCACGGCCCGCAGCGCCCACGAGACGGCGTCGAGGTCCGTGGCGCGGCGCCCGCCGTGCGTGACTACTTCCCAGGTCTGGGCGGCGCCTTCGGTCCGCGGCAGGCGGCGGGCGTCTATGGCGCACACCACGGCCTGACTGCCGAAGCGCCCGGCGCAGGCGGTCAGCAACTCCGGCGCGGCCACGGCCGCGGTGTTGAACGAGACCTTGTCCGCGCCGGCCCGAAGGACGTCGCGCATCTCGTCCACGCTGCGAACGCCCCCGCCGACGGTGAGTGGCACGAAGGCCCGGCCCGCGGTCCGGCGCACGACGTCCAGCATCGTCGCCCGCCCTTCGTGGGCCGCGGTGATGTCCAGGAACACGATTTCGTCCGCGCCTTCGCGGGCGTACCGCTCGGCCAGCTCGGCCGGGTCGCCTTCATCGGTCAGGTTCACGAACCTGGTTCCTTTGACGACGCGGCCCTTGTCCACGTCCAAGCATGGGATCACCCGTCGGGCCAGCATCACGCCACCTCGGCGGCCGGATCGGCCGCCCTCGCCCCGACGGGCGCGGACACGTTCGTCTGGACGTTCGCATCGACCAGCCGTAGGAAGTTGGAGAGCAATCGCAGGCCTGCCTCGGACGACTTCTCGGGGTGGAACTGCACCCCATAGAGCGAGCCCCTGGCCGCAGCGCTCACGAATGGACGCCCGTGATTGGTGCGGGACACGACGATGCCGTCGTCTGCCGGTGCCGGTGCGAAGGAGTGGACGAAGTAGAAGTACGAGCCGTCCGCGATGCCATCGAAGAGCGGGTGCGGCCGCGCAGCCTGCACGGCATTCCAGCCGATGTGAGGCAGCGTCGGCGCGTCCCGGAGCCCGACCGTCCGGCCCGGCAGCAGACCGAGGGTTTCGGCAGCGCCTTCGTCGCTGGCGTCGAACAAGATCTGGAACCCAAGGCAGATGCCAAGGCACGGACGACCCGCGCGTACCCAGTCGCGCAGTGGCTCCACGAGGCCGCGCTCGCGCAGATGGGCCATGGCCGAGGCTGCGGCCCCGACACCCGGCACCACCAGTGCGTCCGCGCCGGCCATGGCCGCCGGCTCGGCGGCAACCACCACGTCCGCACCGACAGCGACCAGACCATGCGTGATGCTCACCAGGTTCGCGGCCCCGTAGTCGAGGATGGCGATCCTGGGCTTAGATCCGGCAATCAATCCAACGTTCCCTTCGTGGAGGCAGGGCCGCTCCGCCGGGGGTCAACGGCGCAGGCGCCGCACAGCGCCCGACCGAGCGCCTTGAAGGCGGCCTCGGCCAGGTGGTGGTCGTCTCGGCCGCGGCCGCGGACATTGAGCGTCACGCCCCCGGCGCGAGCGAACGACTCGAAGACATGCGCGATCAGCTGCAGTGGCAGCTTCCCGACGCGCTTGCCCTTGAACGGCAGGTCGACTACCGCATAGGGGCGGCCACCCACGTCAACGACAGCGGTGGCCACGGACTCATCCATCGGCACGGCGGCGTCGCCGAAGCGGGCGATACCGGAGCGATCACCGAGAGCCTCGGCCAGGGCCGCGCCGACTACCAGCGCCACGTCCTCGACCGTGTGGTGCTCATCGATCTCCAGGTCGCCGGACGCCTCGACCTCGAGATCGAAGAGGGCGTGGTACGCCAGCGAGCTCATCAGGTGATCGAAGAAACCGACTCCCGTCGCGATCTTCGTCTCGCCGTTGCCGTCCAGGCGGAGGGTCACCGTGATCTCCGTCTCGCGAGTCCTTCGGGTGACGGTGGCGGAGCGCGCCCCTGAGGCGACGACGGTGCCGATCTGGTTGCTCATGCGGGGATTCCTCTCGCTGCATCGATGAGACGGCCGTTCTCTTCGGCCGATCGAACGGTCAGCCGAAGGCAGTCCGCCAACGGATGGTCGAGACCGAACGTGCGCGGCACGAGGCCCTTTCGGAGGAGCGCATCGCCGGCCGCGGCCGCGGAGCTGGGCGACTTGAAGCGGACGAGGATGAAGTTCGCCTGGGATGGATACGGCCGCCAGCCGATCGCCGCCAGCTCGCCGGCCAGGCGGCCCCGCTGCGCGGCGATGCGCGCGACGTTGGCCGCTGCTAGCTCCGGACGAGTCAGCGAGGCTGTGGCCAGGGCCGCGGAAACGGTGCCGACAGAGGCAGGGGCCCGGTACGACACGATGGGCGCCAGGGTTTCCGGCCAGGCGACGGCGAAGCCGACGCGAATGCCCGCCAGCGCGTGGGCCTTGCTGAGAGTCCGGATCACGACGAGCCGCGGATAGCCAGCCCGAAGCGGCAGCACGGACCGGCCGACGAACTCCGCGTACGCCTCGTCCACGGCCACGACCGGGGCGACGCGTCCATCGCGCAACGCCTGCGATTCCAGGGCCGCCAGCAGCTCGCCGATCCGTTCGGGCGGCTCGAAGGCGCCGGTCGGATTGTTGGGCTCGCACAGCCAGACGAGCTGGGCTCCGCGGGCGGCCTCGGCAATGGCGCCGATGTCGAGCCCGAAGGCGGACTCGGGGCCGAGCCGCGGCACGGCGATCACCCGGGCCCCGCGCTGTTCCGAGACGATGCGGTACATGGCGTACGTCGGCGCCGCCACCACTGCCACCGACCCTTCGCGCAGGTAGGCTCGAGCGGTCAGGTCCAGCGCCTCGTCGGCGCCGGCGGTTGGGAGAAGCTCGTCCGGCGTCACGCCGTAGGACGCGGCCGCGGCGGCCACGAGCGCGGCGTAATCGCTTGGCGGGTACTCGCAAAGCGGCGGATCGAACGGCCGAGAAAGCGCGTCGCCGAGATCGGGCGCCAGGGGCGACGTATTCACGTCGAACCGGACGATCGACTCGCGCGGCAGCCCGTAGCGGGCTGCCAGGAAGTCGGTAGTCGGCTCCCAGACGTACGTGGGCAGTTTCTGCGGGGTCGCGGCGGCGCTCATCGGACGGTCTCCTCGAACCGCACTTCGACCGCCCGCTTGTGGGCCATCAGGCCTTCGGCCTCGGCGATGGACTCGACCGCGTCGCGGATGGCGGCCAGGCCGTCGCGGGTGATGCGTTGGACCTGCACGAACTTGCCGTAGCTCTCGGTGGCCAGGGCGCCGCACGAGCGGGCCAAGCCGCCTGTCGGCAGGACGTGGTTAGCGCCCGAAGCGTAGTCGCCGGCTGACTCCGGCGCGTACGGGCCGACGAAGAGCGAGCCCGCATTCCGCAGCCGCGCAACGGCCTCCTCGACGTCATCCACGACCACGGAGAGGTGCTCCGGGGCATAGCCGTTGACGAAGTCCAGGGCCGCGCCGCGGGACTGGGCCAGCACGACCAGGGCGCAGCTCGCCAGAGAACGCTCGAGGATCTCGCGCCGGGCCGCGGTCTGCAGCTGGCGGGCCAGCTCCCGCTCCACGGCCGCGGCAACTGCCGGTTCCCACGTGACGAGCAGGGCAGGGGAGTCGGGGCCGTGCTCGGCCTGTGAGAGGAGGTCCGCGGCGACGTGAACCACGTCTGCCGTGGCATCGGCCACGACCATCACCTCGGACGGCCCGGCCGGCAGGTCGATGCCGCATTCGCCGAAGACCTCGAGCTTGGCGGCGGTCACCCACGCGTTGCCGGGCCCCACGATGCGATCGACTGGCTCCACGCCCGCCTCCGGCAGGCCGTACGCCAGCGCTCCCACGGCCTGGGCTCCGCCGGCGACGACGAATACGTCCACGCCGACCAGCCCGGCCGCCCCAAGCAGCGTCTCGTTGAGGCGGCCCTCGGCGTCTGCAGGGGAGGCGACCACGATCTGGCCAACGCCGGCGACCTGGGCCGGAATCACGCCCATGAGGAGAGAGCTCGGATACGCGGCGGAACCGCCTGGCGCGTACACGCCAACTCGAGAGAGCGGCACCCAGCGGCGCTCGATCTCAACCCCGGGGACTATCGTCGTGAAGCGCGTCTCGGGCAGCTGCGTCTCGGCGAAGCGGCGGATGTTGGCGATCATCTGATCCAGGCCGGCCCGGATTCGCGGTGGCAGGGCGTCGCGCGCGGCCTCCATCTCGGCGCGGCTGACCAGCAACGAGCCATCGGCCCGGCCGCCACCGAAGCGGGCATTGGCGTCACGCACCGCCGCTTCGTGGCCGCTCTTGACGGACGCGAGGATCGCCCTTGCACCCTCCCGAACCTTCGGATCGGGCACGGCACCGCGGCGCAGCAGGGCCTGTACCTCGGCGGCGACGGCAGGTTCCGACGCAGCGCGAGAGAGGTCCAGGCGGCGCAGGTTGACGGACGCGGCGCTCATGGGACCAGCTTCTCGATGGGCAGGATGAGGATGCCGGACGCCCCGGCCGCCTTGAGCTTCGGGAGCAGCGACAACACCGCGTCGGCATCCACGACCGAGTGGATCGCAATCATTCCTTCGTGGGCCAGCGGGATCACCGACGGCGACTCCAGCCCGGGCAGCAGATCCTCGAGCTCCGCGGCCTTGCCGATCGGGGCATTCATCATCAGGTACTTACGATCTCGCGCCGCAAGCGTGGCGCTCAGCATCGTCTGGATCGAGTCCAGGACGTCGGCGCGGTCGCGCAGGGCGGCCGGATTCGCCAGCAGCACGGCCTCCGACGAGAACACCTCCTCGATCGGTCGTAGTCCGTTGACCACCATCGTCGAGCCGGTCGAGACGAGGTCGACGATCGCCTCGGCCAATCCCAGGCGTGGCGCTACCTCGGCGGCGCCGGAGACGGGGACCACGTCCACCGGAATCGAGCGACTCTCGAAGAAGCGGCGCGTCAGGCTCATGTGGGAGGTCGCCACGCGCAGGCCCGCCAGATCCCCGGCGACGCGAAACGGGGAGTCGTTCGGGACGGCGATCGTGAGGCGGCATCGCCCGAATCCGAGCTTGCGCAGTTGGGGGACGTCCGATCCCGACTCGGCCACCAGATCCAGTCCGGTTACGCCCAGCTCGGCGACTCCGTCGCTCACGAATTCCACGATGTCGTTGGTGCGAACGAACAGGATGTCGAGGTCGTAGTTCTGGACGCGCGCCACCAGCGCTCGCTCGTCGGCCTCAAAGACCAGGCCCGCGTCGCGCAGCAGCTTGACCGTGGGTTCTACGAGGCGTCCCTTGTTCGGAATGGCCAGACGTAGCCGGCGAGTCATCGAGCAGGTTCTCCGGTCGAGGAAGGGGATTGGACCGCAGTGGCTCGCAGCCGTTCGAGCGCTCTCAGGTAGCCGCCTTCGCCGTGATGCAGCCACTGGGCGATACGCGTGATCGTGGCCGTGCTTGCCCCGGTCCGATTCGAGATCTCGGCGTAGTGCAAGCCCCGGTCCAGCAGCCGGACCACGGCCCAGCGCTGGGCCATGTCGTGCAGCTCGCCGAGAGTGCACAGGTCGCGGAAGAAGGCCGAGGCCTCGTCAACCGTCTCCAGGCGCAGAATCGCCTCGAACAGCTCGCTTGCCGCCTCGTCGCGCCAGGTTTCCATAGCGCTCATGTGCATTCCTCGTGCGTCCGTCTTGCCGGAACCGAACGCCGTGTGGCGCCCTCCGGCCTCAGGTGATGTAGTAGCATAGTAGCATGTTACAACACAAGCAAGCGCAAACCCCGGCCGGCTTCCAGATCCTGCCCGCCATCGACCTGCGCGCGGGCCGCGTGGTGTGCCTGGCCGAAGGGGACTTCGTGCGCGAGACGGTGTATGGCACAAACCCCCAGGAAGTGGCGCGGAGTTTCGTCGAGGCCGGGGCGCGCTGGATCCACGTCGTGGACCTGGACGGGGCCAGAGACGGCAAGCGGCGCCAGACGGAGGCAGTGGCTCGGATCGTGGCAGCGGCCGGGCCCGGGGTGTCGTGCGAGGTCGCCGGCGGCCTGCGCGACGAGGGGGCCGTGGCGGCGGCGCTGGTGGCGGGGGCAGCGCGGGCGGTCGTCGGCACGGCAGCCTTGCGTGACCCGGAGTTCCTGCTGCGGCTGGTGACACTGTTCGGCACTGAGCGCATAGCCGTCGCCCTGGACGTGCGCGATGGCCTGGCGGTGGGTGAGGGTTGGGTCCCAGGGGCGCCGGGCGTGCCCGCAGACCAGGCACTGGGCGCGCTTGCCGATCGGGGGGCCCGGACCTTCATCGTGACCGCCATCGAGCGCGACGGCCTGCTCACCGGGCCCAACCTGGACCTGCTCGGCCGCATGATCGCCCTCGGCCGCGGCGGCGTCATCGCTTCGGCCGGAATCTCGTCGCTGGAGGACATCGTTGCGGTCCGGGCCCTGGGCTGCGCCGGCGCCATCGTGGGCCGCGCCATCTACGAGGGCCGCGTGAATCTAGCCGATGCGGTACGGCTCGTGAGCGACGGCTAGCAAGCGCCAGGCGCCGGTCTCGCGTCAGCAGGTCGGCGGTTGCGTCTTGCCGTAGTAGCGACTGTCCTGGCCGAAGAGCTTGATCGACAGCGGCGCCACCTTGTCCAGCATCAGGCAGGTCGTGGAAGCGGTCGCAGTTGAGGTCGAGACACTGTAGGGCGGACCCAGGACGTACCGGTCGAAGTTCTCGGCCGGGATGTTCTGGCCGGTCGCCACCATGTCGGCCACCTGCGAGGCCGGGAAGTTCGTCCGCACCAGAGATCCGGCCTGCTGTGTCCAGCTTGGGAGACTGGCAACCATGCTCGGCGTCGCCATCTTGTGCTCGAGCGCGACCAGGAGCTGCTGTTGCCTCCCAGCGCGGGCATAGTCGCTGTTGCCGCTGCCATGGCGAGACCGGACGTACGCGAGGGCGTGCCTGCCGTCCAGATGCTGCCGACCGGCGGAGAGCCGGAAGCCGTTCGGTGAGCTATCCAGCCAGTCGTACGAGGGATCGTTGATGGCAGAGGGATTGTCGATGTCGATCCCACCCACCATGTCGATCATCTTCGCGAAGCTCGCCAGATCCATGACGGCGTAGTAGTTGATAGGAACGCCGACGAGGTAGCCGATCTCTTTCACCAGGGTCGTGACGGGCTGATCCGGAGACTTGATCCAGCCGTTCCGCACGTAGGTGGGAAGAGCGTTGATCTTGATCTTGGACGTGCCGCCCCAGTAGAAGGGGAAGCCTGCGGTGTCCCTCGGGACGCTCGCCATGGCCACTCTGTTCGTCGCCCTGTCGAGACTGACGACCATGAGCGAGTCGTACAGACTCTCGGTGCGCGTTGAGAACTCATCGAGACCGGCCAGCAGGATGGTGACTCGGGAGCCGTCGGTCGGGGCCATGCCGGACTCCACGCCCTCGGCGGTGCCGCCACCGAAGATGCGCGTGTCCATGTCGTACGCGGACCAGAGGTAGAACGCCCCGCCGGCATGGCTGGCTACGATGGCGACGAGCAGGAGAATCAAGACCATGCGTTCCCCGGCCCGTGCGACGGGGCGACGATCGCCCAGGGCGAAAGCGTGCCAGACGGACAGGAGGCGCCAGAGTCCGAGCCCAACGACCGTCACCAGGGCGATCCAGGCGACGCTCGGGTCCAGGAATCGGGCCGTGAGCACCGCCAGCCCTCGCCGCGACTCGTAGACGAGGGCCGCGACGGCGATGACGGCAGGGATTGCGAAGACGGTGCCAAGTCGGAGCCGACCGGCATACACCTGCCCAAGCCCGGGCCACAGGAACGAGAGCAGGGCGCCCAGAGACGGCGATTTGGATGTCCGTGCGCGTACGGTTTCGGGGCTATGCAATGTTGAACGACTCTAGCATCGCCTGGGGGGAAGCGCTCTTCACGACGGGGGAGCTCCCGGCCGCGTGACGCAAGGCGGCTGTTCACCGGGCGTCGCAGGACCCACATTGAGGCCTGGGGGAGCGGATGTCAGGTGTGCGTCGCCGTCTCGCCCGAGTCGGTGAACGAGCCTCCGGCGACGGGAATGAACTGCCAGGCGTAGTTGTGATCCGTGAGGGTGAGCTTCAGGACGCCGTAGGTGCCGCTGCCGCGGACCTCCGAGTTGGCCCTAACTATGTGGAACGGCGCCAGTACGGCCCCGCCCGTGCCTACCACGAACTCACGGATGCCCTTTGCGTCAGCCCGGCCTGTGGGGGACTGCGGCGCGAAGCGCTCGTACTCGTGGTCGTGGCCGTTCAACACGATCTCAGCGTGGGCGGCGTATAGGTCTTCCCACCAGATCTGGTAGTTGGTGGAGCTGCCGTGCACGCCTGAGCTGAACCGCGGGATGTGCCACATCGCAATGACGTGCTCGCCGGGATTGGCCGCCAGATCAGCCCGAAGCCAGGTCTCCTGGGGAGAACCCGTTTCGCAACCGCCAACCTCCGCGCAGATGGCATTGAGCACGATCACGTGCCAGTTGGCGGGGAGGCCGTAGCTGTAGTAGCCCTTGCCCGCGGGCCCGGCCGCCGATCCGAAATAGGTGTAGTAGGGGGCGCCGTCGGAGGTCAGGTAGTCGTGGTTGCCGACGGTGGGGCGCGTCCGGGACTTGAACGCGCCCCACGTGTTCCCGTAGCAGGTCTCGTACTGGCTGGCCGTTCCCGAATCGTTCGAGTTGTCGCCCAGAGTGAAGACTCCGGCCGACGGTAGCGCCTCGATGAGGGTCGCGCTGCGCCGGGCGTTGTCCATGGCAATGACCTGGCAGATGTCGCCCGCCCCGACGAGAACCGCGCTCGATGACGGCGTCGATGACGGAGCCGTCAGAATGGCGGTCGGAGGAGGAGATGCCGTGGGCGTTGCCGATGGTGTGGGGCTCGACGTCGAGGACGGCGCGGGAACAGCGACGGGCGTGGACGATGAATGCGGCGTCAACGACCCCGCCAGCGGCCCCCAAGCCACGAGCGAAGTCGCCACTAGCAGGATCGAGGTCGCAGCGGCGAAGAGACCGATCGAGCGGCGGTTGAGTTTCACTGCCGGATCGTGTCAGCCTGCGCCTAGTGCTCCTCAGCCTCTTGGGCCTTCCGGTGCGCCTCGATCACCTTCTCGGCGATGTGCTGCGGCACGTCCTCGTAGTGGTCCAGGGTCGCCGTGAAGGTGCCGCGGCCGGCGGTGAGGGAGCGCAGCTCAGTGGCGTAGGTGAATAGCTCGGCCTGCGGGACGTGGGCCGTGATGACCTGCGTCCCTTCCTTGGTGTCCATCCCCAGGACTCGACCGCGCCGCCCGTTGAGATCACGGTTCACGTCGCCCATGTAGGCCTCGGGGATTCGGATCTCCACGGCCATGATCGGCTCCATGAGAGCCGGCTTGCACTCCAGGATGCCGGTCTTGAGGGCCAGCCGGGCCGCCAGCTTGAACGAAAGCTCGTTCGAGTCGACCGCGTGGAAGCTGCCGTCGTAGAGGGTCGCCTTGAAGTCGCTGAGCGGATAGCCAGCCAGGACGCCTTCGGCCGCCGTCTCGCGGACACCCTTCTCGACGCCCGGGAAGAAGTTCTTTGGCACCGTCCCGCCGACGACGTGCTCGGCGAAGACGACGCCGCCATCCGGGTTAGGCTCGATCTCGATCCATACGTCGGCGAACATGCCGTGGCCGCCGGTCTGCTTCTTGTAGCGGCCGTGGGACTGCGTCTTGCCGCGGATCGTCTCCTTGTAGGGAACCTTGGGCGTCGAGGTCACGATCGCGGCGCCGAACTTGCGCTTGAGGCGCTCGCCCAGGACGGCGATGTGGGCATCGCCCATCGCCACCAGCACCTGCTCGCCTGTCTCGCTGCGGATGACGCGAGCGGAGGGCTCCTCTTCCAGCATGCGCTGGAGGGCCGAGCCCATCTTGTCCAGGTCCGCCTTCGTCTGCGGCTCGATCGCGACCTGCAGCGTCGGGACAGGGAATTCGAGCGGCGGCAGGACGTAGGCATTCTCCCGTGCAGACGTCAGCGTGTCGCCGGTGGCCGTGATGGTCAGCTTCGCCACGGCGCCGATCTCGCCGGCGTGGAGCTGTCCGACCGTCTCCTGGTCCTTGCCGTGGAGAAGGAGGAGCTGGCCCAGACGCTCGTCCTCACCGTGGGTCGAGTTCCAGGCGTGAGTTTGGCCCTGGAGCGTTCCGGAGAGCACGCGCAGGTAGGTCAACCGGCCCACGAACGGGTCGGCCGTGGTCTTGAAGACCCGTGCCACCAGCGGACCGGCCGCGTCCGGCACGATCCGGGTTTCCTTGCCGCTCTTGGGATCGGTGACCACGATCTCGCCCAGGTCCACCGGCGAGGGCAGGTAGCGGACGATCGCGTCGGCCAGTGCCCGAACGCCGATATCCTTCGAGGCGCTGCCGACCAGCACGGGCGCCACTACGCCGGCCCGGACGGCCTTCTTGACGCACGCTTCGAGCTCGGCGTCGGTGATCTCCTCGCCGTCGAGGTACTTGGTCATCACATCGTCGTCGGCTTCCGACGCAGCCTCGATGAGCTGGTCGCGGCGGGTGGCGACCTCTTCCGCGAGCCCGGCCGCGACCGGGACTTCGACTTCCTTCCCGCCCTGGACCTGGTAGGCCTTGCGGTGGATGACGTCGACGAAACCGGTGAAAGCTTCTCCGGCGCCTATCGCCACGTGTAGCGGCGCGATCTTCTGTCCGAAGGAGGCCCTGAGCTTGTCGATCGTGCTGCCCGGATTCGCATTCTCGCGATCGCACTTGTTGATGAAGAAGAGAGCCGGCCGGCCGGTCTTGCGAGCTACCGCCACGACCGATTCCAGGCCCGCCTCGACGTTGCCGGAGGCGTCCATCAGGAGGACCGCTGCGTCGGCGGCCGCGAAGCCCTCCGCGACCTCGGCGGCGAAGTCCGCGTACCCAGGAGTGTCGATCAGCTGGATCCGCGTCCCCTCGTGATCCAGCGAAGCAACGGCCAGGCTCAGCGATTGCCGTCGCTTCTGCTCTTCAGGCTCATAGTCCAGGCTGGCCGACCCGTCGTCGACACGGCCGAGCCGGGTGATCGCCCCGGTGTCGAAGAGGAGGCGCTCGGCCAGCGTCGTCTTGCCGGCACCGGCGTGCGCGGCAATGACGACGCTGCGGAGGTGGGGGAGGTCGACACTCTTGGTTGTCATTGGCGCAATCGATCCTCAGGTGGTGTTTGAGCGCGTCGGATGAGCGGCGGGACGAGCGGTGGCCGCGGTCTGGCCATGATAGCCCGGCGCGTCTTCGGGGACGAGCGGGCCGCGACGTGCACGGGCGCGCCGACGGCCTTCCCCGGGGCAGCCGGACCGGTCCGGGAGTCCTGCTCGGGCGCTATACTCCGGCCGATGTCAGGTCACTCGAAATGGTCCCAGATCAAGCGCCAGAAGGGCGCGAACGACGTCAAGCGCGGGGCCGTGTTCACCAAGATGGGACGCGAGATCAGCGTCG
>JBEKPL010000072.1:0-12898 GCA_049520815.1 Candidatus Limnocylindrales bacterium | reverse complement strand
CGCTTCTATCGCGCGGCCTGGCGGGCAGCCCGGCACGCCACGACCAGCATGGACACCCTCGTCGTGGTGGGCACCAGCGCGGCCTGGGGATACAGCGTCCTGGTGACGTTCGCGCCGGATATCTTCCGATCGGCCGGCATCGAGCCGGAGACGTACTTCGACAGTTCGACCGCGATCGTGGGCCTGATCCTGATGGGCCGCTGGCTGGAGGCGCGCGCGAAGGGCCGAACGGTCGGGGCGATCAAGGCGCTGCTCGGGCTGCAGGCGCGATCGGCTCGGATCGTTCGCGGCGGACGCGAAGTGGACGTGGCGCTCGAGGAGGTTCGAGTAGGCGATCTGGTGAGGGTTCGGCCGGGCGAGCGCGTACCCGTCGACGGGCGCGTCACCGAGGGCGACTCCGCGGTCGATGAGTCGATGCTCACCGGAGAGCCGCTTCCGGTCGAGAAGGGGCCGGGAGCGGAGGTGATCGGCGGGACGATGAACCGCCACGGTACGTTCCTCTTCCGGGCGACGCGGGTGGGGCGCGAAACCGCCCTGGCCCAGATCGTCGACATGGTGCGGCGGGCCCAGGGGAGCAAGGCGCCGATCCAGCGCCTGGCCGACCGAATCGGCGGCATCTTCGTGCCGGTCGTCCTTGCCGTGGCCGCGGCGACGTTCGCCGTCTGGTTCGCGCTCGGACCGGAACCGCGGCTGACCCACGCCCTGGTCGCATTCATCACCGTGGTCGTCATCTCGTGCCCGTGCGCCATGGGTCTGGCCACTCCAACGGCGATCATGGTCGGCACTGGCCAGGGCGCCGAGGCAGGGATCCTGATCCGCGGCGGCGAGACGCTGGAGCTGGCGGCGCGCGTGGACGCGGTCGTCTTCGACAAGACAGGGACGCTGACCCGCGGTCGGCCGTCGCTCGGCGAGGTCAGGGCCGCTCCCGGGTTCACTGCCGAAGAGGTCCTCGACCTGGCTGCGTCCGTGGAGCGCGGCAGCGAGCATCCGCTGGCTGCGGCGATCCTGGCGCGCGCCGACGAGGCGAACCTCGGCCGCCGGGAGGTGGAGGGTTTCGAGGCCGTGGCCGGCCGCGGCGTCCGCGGCCGCGTCGGAGATCGCGCGGTCATCGTCGGGACCGCCGCATTCCTGGAAGCCGAGGGCGTGGACCTCGGTCCGCTCGCGGGTCTTGCGGATTCGACCGCCGCGGTGACGTACCTGGCCATCGACGGTCGCGTCGCGGGAGCGCTTCCCACCGTCGATGAGATCAAGCCGGAGTCCGCGGTGGCGGTCCGCGAGTTGCAGGCGGCCGGGCTCGAGGTCTGGCTGGTGACGGGCGATCAGGCCCGGACGGCCGCGGCCGTTGCCGCTGCCGTTGGAATCCCCGCGGATCGTGTGCTGGCCGAGGTTCTGCCCGGCGGAAAGGCGGACGCGATCGCTGCCATTCAGGCCCGCGGGCTGCGCGTGGCCATGGTCGGAGACGGAGTCAACGATGCCCCGGCGCTGGCCCGGGCGGACGTGGGCATCGCCATCGGGACCGGGGCGGACGTGGCCCTGGAGGCCTCCGACGTGACGCTCGTGGGCGGCGATCCGCGCAGCGTCGCAGCGGCGATCGCACTCTCACGCCGGACCCTGCGAGTCATACGCCAGAACCTGGCCTGGGCTTTCGGCTACAACCTGGTTCTGGTACCCGTGGCGATGGGCGCCCTGTACCCGTTCCTCGGGATAACCCTGAATCCGGCGCTGGCGGCCGCGGCAATGGCCCTCTCGTCCGTCAGCGTCGTGTCCAACTCGCTGCGACTGCGCCGGGCCCCGAGGCGACACGCGCTCTCCGCAGGTCCGGCTTCCGCAACCCCGGCCGCTTCCTAGATCGAGATAGCGCCCAGCAGCACGACGACGAGGCCGAGCGCGGCCCCGGCTACGGCCGAGCGGAAGCCGGCGGACCTTCCGAAACCGAGCGGCGACGTCAGCTGCCCGACGAGCAAGGCCACGACCGCGACCGGCACGGCCAGCACGGCCGCGACCACGCCGAGTGGGAGGCTGCGCTCCAGGGGATGGACAACTACCGAGTCGCGGACCACCAGCGATGCCAGCATCAGGGCGTCCGCCGCCACGAGGAACGCGGCCACCGCACCGAGGATGGCGTCCTCCCTGGTCGCTGCCATGAACGTCGGGAAGCTGACAGCGAAGAGTCCCAGGGCCAGGACGGCCGGCATCAGGATCATCGCGCCGTCGAGCCCGTTGGGCACGAACAGGCGAGGTGCCGGACGGCTCACCTGGAATGCCACGAGCGTGCCGCCGGAGAGCAACGCGCCCATGACGCCCGCCTCGAATCCATGTCGGATCCAGGGTGGAATCGGACGGCGTCGCTGCATCTTGTCAATCGTACATGCCGCTCGGGACTGGGCCGAGGGCGTGCCTCGCGTCGTGCCGTCGCGATGTGTCTCGCGCGTCAGGCCTCGAAGCGGCGGAAGACGGCGACGGCGTTCTGGCCGCCGAACCCGAAGCCGTTGATAATCGCAGTGTCGACCTTCCTGGCCCGCTTGACGTTCGGGATGTAGTCCAGGTCGCACTCCGGATCGGGGTTCTGCAGGTTGGCCGTGGGCGGCATGACGCCGTCGCGAATCGCCCCGATGGCGGCCAGGCCGCTCACCGCTCCGGCGGCACCGAGCAGGTGGCCAACCATCGACTTGGGCGAACTGATTGCGACCTTGTAGGCGTGGGCTCCGAAGGCGGTCTTGATCGCCCGGGTCTCGGTAACGTCATTGAGAGGCGTGGACGTCCCGTGGGCGACGATGTAGTCGACCTCGTCCGGAGCGACTTCGGCGTTGCGGAGCGCCTTCGTCATGGCCGCCGCGGCGCCGCGTCCGGTGGGATCGGGAGCGCTGATATGGAACGCGTCGGCCGTCATGCCTCCGCCGATGACCTCGCAGATGATCTTCGCGCCGCGAGCCATGGCGTGCTTGGCCGACTCGAGGACCACGACCGCAGCGCCTTCGCCAAAGACGAAGCCATCGCGGTCGCGATCGAACGGTCGGGAGGCATGGGTCGGGTCGTCGTTGCGCCGCGAGAGGGCGCCCATGTTGCCGAGGGCGGCGAAGGCGATTGGGAGGAGAGAGCCTTCGGCACCGCCGACCAGTGCGACGTCGATCTCGCCGTCCTGGATCATGCGCATGCCGTCGATGAAGGCGATTACGCTGCTGGCGCAGGCTGCTACCTGCGTCATGACCGGGCCCGTGATCCCGTACTTCATCGAGATCTGGCAGGCGGCCATTGATCCCGAAAGGGCGGGAATGGCGAACGGCGAGACCTGGCCGGGACCCTTGTCGGCGATGACCTGAGTGCCAATTACGACTTGGTCCATGCCGCCGCCACCGGTGTTGAGGCAGACGGAAACGCGATCCCGCCGATCTTGGTCGTATGTGGAGAAGTCGATGCCGGCCTCGTCCACCGCCTCTGCCGCCGCTGCCATCGCCAGGTGAATGAACCGGCTCATCCGGCGTGCCATCTTCCGGTCCATGGCGATGCCCGGATCGAAGTCCCTGACCTCTGCCGCAATGCGGACGTCGAGGCCGACCGGATCGAACTGCGTTATCGGGCCGACGCCGGAAACGCCCGCGAGGAGGTTCTCCCAGTAGGCCCGGGCCGTGTTCCCGATGGGGGTGACAGCTCCGAGGCCGGTGACGACGGCGCGACGGGCAGGATCCTTGGTGGGCACGGGCCATCTCCTAGGACGTGTGGCAAGCGGAGGCGACCACCGCCGGCGGCGCCCAGCTCATCTAGCCCAGCGGAACGAGACTCGTCCGCCGGGAGGGACGGCGATCGGAGCCGCCGCGCCAACCGTTCGCGTGGTCGGGCCCGATCTGGGGGATTGTACTTGCTCGGGCTCCCGGGCGAAGGTGTCGGGGTCGATCTCACCGGCCTGCGCGCAGCAGGCCGACCACTCGTTAGGTGGCTCAGTCGCCCGTGTAGCGCTTGAAGATGACCGCGGCGTTGTGCCCGCCAAGGCCGATGTTGTTCGAGAGGGCGTACCGGATCGGCTTCTCGACGGTCTCGGTGACGATATTGAGGTTGCACTCCGGATCGGGCTCGCGGTAGTTGAGGGTCGGGGGCACGGCCTGGTGGTAGACGGACAGCACCGTCGCCACTCCCTCGAAGGCTCCGGCGGCGCCCATCATGTGGCCCGTCATCGACTTGGTGGCCGATATCAGGATCTCCGGCGTGTGACCGCCGAAAGCGGTCCAGATCGCCTCGCTCTCGGCCTTGTCGCCGACGGGCGTGGATGTGCCGTGCGGGTTGATCATGTCGACCTCGTCGGCCGGCACGTTCCGCCGCTCCAGTGCCATCTTCATAGCCCTCGCCGAGCCTTCGCCGCCCTCCGCGGGTGCGATCATGTCGAAGCCGTCGGCGGCCGAGCCGTATCCGACCACTTCGGTGTAGATCCTTGCGCCACGGGCCTTGGCCAGCTCGAGGTCTTCGAGGATGAGGGCGCCCGCGCCCTCGCCCAGAACGAAGCCGTCCCGGGTGCGATCGAACGGCCGGCAGACCGTCCCGATCGGCTGGTCCGGCAGCGGTGTGCCCATGCCGCGCATGTTGGTGAAGCCGATGTGGACCAGCTCCAACAGGGGCGACTCGGCGGCGCCGGCGATGACGGCCGTGCAATCGCCTCGGCGGATCGCCTCGGCGGCCTCGCCGATGGCCAGGGTGCCGGTCGAACAGGCTGCGACCGGGCAGAAGTTGTGTCCCTTTGCCCCCGTCTCGATGGCGATCGTGCCGGAGCTCGCATCCACGAGACCGTTGGCGATGAAGAACGGGCTGACGGACCGGGGGCCCTTGGCCTTCCACAGCGCCTGGTTGGAGATGAAGAGGCCCTGCCCGCCGCCGCCGGAGCCGAAGATGACGCCGATGTCGTAGCGGTTTTCGTCGTTGATCTCCAGCCCGGAGTCGGCGACCGCCATCCTGGTCGAGGCCACGGCGAAGTGGACTGTCGTCTCGGTCCGGCGCGCGTCCTTGAAGTTCCAGTACTGCGTGATATCGAAGTCGCGGACTTCGCCGCCGGCCTTGTGCTCGTACGGGGTCGTATCGAAGCGCGTGATCTCCCCGATGCCCGAGCGGCCGGCAGTCAGGCTCTCCCAGACCGCCTCCTTGTCGTTGCCGATCGGGCTGACCACGCCCAGCCCGGTAACGACGACCCGTCTCGTGTAGTCAGGCTTGCGCACCGGATCTAGCTCCTTCTGAGAGGCGACGCCACGACGGCAGAGCGGCCGGCAGCGGCGATCATTTGGTGGCGGCGAGGTTCTCGAGGAAGGGCACGGCGATACCGCCTGTGGCGCCTGCCTCGTCAACGGCGATGGAATTGGCGTCGGGCGCGATGCGCTTGATCAGACCGGTCAGGACCTTGCCGGGGCCGACCTCGACGAAGGTCGTGACTCCGTCGGCGGTCATTCGCCCCACGGCAGCGACCCAGTCGACGCCGCGGGTCAGGTGCTCGATGAGCTCGCTGCGGGCTTCTGCAGCGGTCGCGATCGGCGTCGCATCGGCGTTGGCCAGTAGCGGGATCCTGGGGTCTGCGAAAGCGATCGGCTCGAGGACGCGGGTCATGCCCGCGGCGGCCTCGGCCATGAGCGCGGAATGAGCGGCCACCGAGACCGGCAGCACGATGCCCCGCCGCGCGCCCAGGTCCTTGACACCGGCGACGGCGGCTTCTACGGCGGCTCGATCTCCGGAGATGACGACCTGGCCGGGGGCGTTGCGATTGGCGACCGTCAGACTGCCGTGCGGGGTGCCGAGGGCGATCAACTCGGGGAGTCGCGCGTCGTCGAGACCGATGATGGCCGCCATCGCGCCCAGTCGGCCCTGCCCCGAGGCCTGCATCTGGAGGCCACGCTCGCGGACCAGCCTGACCGCGTCGCCGAGAGAGATGACGCCTGCCGCGACCATGGCCGAGTACTGGCCCATGGAATGGCCCGCGGCGAAGGCGGGCTCCGGGGCGGCGACTCCGGCCGCCGTCCAGCGCTCGCGAAGCGCGGCCAGGAAGGCGATCGAAACGGCTACCAGGGCGGGCTGAGCGTTGACCGTGAGATCGAGCTGCTCGGCCGGGCCGTCGAAAGCGAGCCGGCTGATGGGCTCGCCCAGGGCTTCGTCGGCTTCGGCAAGGACGGCTGCGGCGACCGGTGAGGCAGCGGCCAGAGCCTTGCCCATGCCCACCGACTGGGATCCCTGGCCGGGGAATACGAACGCAATGCGATCCATAGGGCTGTGGCTGGTCTCCTTCGGCTCCACGCCCGCCGGGACCGGCGCGGCTGCACGGGGCCGGGACTGTCTGTCCATAGCGACCGACCATAGGACGGCCGGTATCACGCAGGCAGGGTAGCGCGCTCGCAGGTACGCACGAAAGAAAAGTGTGCAGCATTGCACGGATCGGGCATTCCAGCGTACGCTGAGGCCATGCCGCAGTTCCTGCCCAAGCTTCCAAGCCTCGGTCCGCGGCCCCTGGACACGGACCGAGGCTCTCAACCGCCGGCCGCTGCCGGCGCCGTCGCGGGGACTCAGACGAGATCGCCCACCGTTCCATCCCCGGCTCCCCCAGCTCAGGATGCGAGCGGTGGCTCGGCCGAGCCCGGCGTATCGGCGGAGAGCGCGGCCGCCGCGCCCGCGTCCGACCCTGCGGTCTCCCGATCGCCACGCTCATCTCCGATGCGGCTTCTGCGAGGGCCGTCCCGG
This sequence comes from Candidatus Limnocylindrales bacterium, assembly GCA_049520815.1. GTDB lineage: Bacteria > Chloroflexota > Limnocylindria > Limnocylindrales > CSP1-4 > Fen-1039. Next base: position 6,196 of record JBEKPL010000072.1, on the reverse strand, counting down.
CCCTTCCTGCACATGCCGTCACTGTCCGTCCCGAGCCGGGCGGCCGTGGAATCGGCTGCCCGTGAGCTGCTGGCCGCTCCAGTGGAGGCTGCGCGCCTCCGTCTCCAGAACCCGCGCGAACTGTCGGATCGGGTCGCGATGGGCCGGGCGATCTGGCGGGACCTGGTCGTCGGCTTCGCGGCCCAGCTCGGCGAGCTGAACCTGGGCTTCACCCAGCTGGCGGCGCTCTATGCCCTGGCGGACAGCGGCACCATGACGGTAGCGGACCTGGCCGACACTCTGGGCCGCTCACCGTCGGCGGTGAGCCGGCTCGCCGATGGCCTGGTACAGCGGCAGCTGATAGAGAGGAACCGGGATGCCGAGGATCGGCGGCAGCGGACCCTGACCCTGACGGGGAGAGGGCAGGCGCTGCTGGGCCTGGTGGATCGGGCCAGAGCGCAGGAGTTCCTGGCGATCGTGAGGCCGCTGCCCGCGGCCGAACGTGCCCTGGTGGCGATGGGCGTGGCCGCTCTCTCCACGCACGCCATCTCGCGCCGCGGCCACCTGATCAAGCAGCGCCCGCGCTAGGGAAGAGCGCGCCAGATCCTGCCCTCGCCATTCCGCCTACCGCACGAAGTAGCCGGTCACATGGAAGGCACGACCCATGCAGACCCGATCCTGGTGCGTCCGGGCAACGGCAGGATCGGTCAGCGAGGTCACCGTCGCTCTCGGTGGTGGAGGCACCCTGAGCGTCACCTATGCCGCTCCTGCTTTGGGTCCCACCGCGCACGTCATCTTCACGAAGCCAGGACAGGCCGCAGGCGCCTCTGCTCGCGCCTGCGGTCGTCTTCCCGGGAGCGGGGTCCATTCGCTGTGTGGTATCGTCGGCGACCGGTGGTGCGCGGGGCACCCCGGTTTTGGCTTGGAGGGAGACGGAAATGCGCCGGTTGTCTTGCGTAGCGCTTGTCGTGGGCCTTGTCGTGTGCACGCTCGGGGCGACAGCCGGGACTGCCCTGGCGGTGGCGCCGTCGTCTGCCCCGACGATCGTCAGCCCGACCGACGGGTCCAGTGTTGGCGCGAATCCGATTCTCAGTTGGGCGTCTCTGACTGGCGCGGCCAAGTACCGGGTCCAGATCGCCACTACCATCGGCTTCTCCTCGACGCTCTACAACGTCGACACCTTCGCGCTCCAGGCCACGCCCCCGTCGCAGTTGCCGTTCGGCCAGCTGTACTGGCGAGTGGCAGGCCTGGACAGCAGCAACAACATCGGACCGTATGCGGTGGCGTCGTTCACGAAGCTGGCCGGCACGGCGCCCGTCTCCATCTCTCCGACCGACGGTCAAACGCTTCATTTCCCGACGGACCCGGTCCTGTTGACCTGGCAGCCTGTCCCGGGGGCCACGTCGTACACGGTTCAGGTCGACAACGCGTCCGACTTCGTTGGGGCCACCTCGTACGCGACCGCTAACACCTCCTACGCCATGACCGACACGCAGGCCTTCACGATGGCCGACGGGGTTACCCCGCAGTCGTGGTGGTGGCGGGTCCAGGCCAACTTCCCCAGCTCTCAGGTAACCGCATGGTCCACGCCGTGGAGCTACCAGATCGGCTGGCCGGACGCACCGCAGCTCGAGTCGCCCGCCAACAATGCGCTGGGCGTCACCGAGGTTGTCTTCTCCTGGGATCCCGTTCCAGGCGCCGCCACCTACCAGATCCAGGTCAGCCCCAACCGTGACTGGCAGAACAACAAGATCATCGACGCAACGGTCGACAGCACGCGTTACGCACCCTATCCCACGCTCGACAACCAGTCCTACTACTGGCGGGTACGAGCCCGAGCAGCCGGGACGGCCAACAACTTTGGCCCGTGGTCGGCTGAATTCGTCTTCGATCGATCGTGGCCCACGCGACCCGTAATCGTCAGCCCCCTTTGGGCGGGTGGGGCCGCGCCAACGCCGGTAGTCTCGAACCTGAAGCTGAGCTGGACTCCCGCCTCAGCCGGTGGCGCCGGTTGGGTCGACCATGCCGATCACTACGAATTGATGATATCGACCGACCTGAACTTCTCCCCTGGCAGCAACCCTGTGAGCTGCTACACAAACCACACCACGGTCACGCCGTACACGGCCGTGCTAGGCGGCGGCGAGCCAGGCGGATGCGCTATCGGGATGGTTCCGGGAACCACCTACTACTGGCGCGTCCGTGGCATCGACTCCGCCAAAGGCATTCTGGGCATCTGGGACATCACCGAGCCGGGTGAAAACCAGCGTTTCATCTACATGCCTGCCCCGGTTCCTTGTGGCCCGACGAGCGGCGCGAGTGTCGCGACCCCAATCCTGTGCTGGTCCGGAATATCGGGAGCGATTCAGTATCGCGTCACGATCAACAAATCCGGCGGCTCGCCGGCAATGTCCCCCGTGCAGACCTACGCCACGACCTACACCCCCACTACGGCACTGAATCCCGCCGACGGGCCGTTCTCCTGGCATGTCGAGGCCCAGGATTATCTGGGCTACTGGTCCACGACATGGGCCGCGCCGCCAACCTTCTCGCTCATCGCACCAACAACGGACACCACGCTCGATCTGCTGACCCCGTCGGATGGAGCCGCGGCGATCCGCATGCCGTCGATGAGCTGGCAGCCCTATACGGGCGCGACCTATTACGAGGTTCTATACGGTCAGACTCTTCCGCCCTCAACTCTCCTGAGTGGCAGTACGCATCTGCCCTACGCGGCGTTCACATATGCAGGCACCCCGCTGTCCACTGGTACGTACTACTGGGAAGTCGAAGCCTTCGATGGCTCCGGGCCGCTGGCCACGAGCAGCCCGCGCTCCTTCTCCGTCGGCGTGCCGCCCGGCTACGGCGACTGGATTGTGCCGTGGAGCGACTACGAGACCCCGGAGTGTGTCGACCAGAAGGATCCTTCGGTCGAGCGCTGCACGCCAACGCTCGGCGACACCCAAGAGTTGTCGTGGGTTCCGGACCCCGATGCCGGTGCCTACGTGGTCTACGTCGCCAAGGACGTGCATTTCACCACCATGTATCGCACCTACAAGACCGGCCAGACGACGCTGATGCCTCGCGAGTCGTGGCTGGACAGCCAGGCCGGCGAGTCCTACTACTGGTTCGTCCGGCCGTGCGTGGATGCGGGACTGGCCCACTGCGGCCCCGGACCGGACACCACCGCCGGTCTGAACAACGCGAGTGCCTACAGGAAGGTCTCGCCGGCGGTCACGGGTCTGTCAACGACCACGGCCGCCAATCCGCCGGTGTCCGGCTCGACGATCGCCGATCAGATCACGTTCAACTGGAGCGACTACATCACAACCAGCCAGGCGGTCACGTACCCGGTGGCCGAGTACTACTCGAGCAGGGTCACGCAGGAAGCCAAGGAGTACAACTTCACCGTCGCCACGGCGTCCGACTTCAACGCGGGCTCCATCCTGGAGAGCAACGTCAAGGTCGATCAGACGCAATACACGCCCTGGTCGATGACCTACCCGGAGGGCCCGCTGTACTGGCGCGTCCAGGCGATCGACGGTTCCGGGAATCTGCTCACGATGAGCACGACGGGGACCGTGACCAAGGCCTCCGCGCCTATCTCGCTGGTTTCGCCCGCTGCCAGCGCGACGGTCAGTGGTGTGCCGTACTTCACCTGGACGCCGCAGAACTGGGCCGCGAAGTACACCGTGGAGGTGTACAAGAACGGCGACACCCTCTTCTCCCCGGCCAACCGAGTCCTCACCCAGACGACGCCGATCGCCGCCTGGGCGCCAACAACGAACCTCCCCGCCGGCGATTACGCCTGGCGCGTCCAGCGGCTCGACCAGAGCAGTCGGGCCGGTCCCTGGTCCAGTGGCCGAGTCTTCACCCTCCGCCCGGCGGCACCGACGCTGATCACGCCGGCGGATCTGGCGGCCGTCTCGAAGTCAAACATTCTCTTCACCTGGACGACCACGCAAAGCGCGGTCAGCTACAAGTTCCAGTCGAGCGTCGCCACCGACTTCGCGTCATTGACCGAGAACGTCACGACGGTCATGACGGCCTGGTCGCCGACCAGCTCGTACAACGCAGGCACCTACTACTGGCGCGTCAGCGTCCTCGACGCGGCCGGCAACGTCCTCAGCACTTCCGGGTACCGCACCTTCACGACCTTCACCCCGCCTACCGGCGCCACCTACTTCCCGCTGACCCCGACGCGCCTTCTCGATTCCCGCGACGGGACGGGGTTGTGGGGTGCCTTCAGCTCGCACGTGGCCCGAACGTTCCAGGTCACAGGCGGCGTCGTACCGGCCAACGCCACCGCGGTGACCGGCAACCTGACGGTGACGGGCCAGACCAGCCTCGGCTTCCTGTACATGGGTCCTGTCGCGATCAACGACCCCACCAGCTCGACTCTCAACTTCCCCGTCGGTGACGACCGGGCCAACGCGGTCACGGTGGCTCTCGGTGCCGGAGGCACTCTCTCCGTCACCTACGCCGCTCCGATTCTTGGTCCCACCGCCCACGTCATCTTCGATGTGACCGGCTACTTCGCGCCGGACACGAGCGGTGCCACCTACTTCCCGGTGACTCCAGCCCGGCTTCTCGATTCCCGCAACGGGACGGGGTTGTCGGGTGCATTCAGCTCGCACGTGGCCCGTACGTTCCAGGTGACAGGCTACGGCGGCGTGCCGGCCGGAGCCACCGCCGTGACCGGCAACCTGACCGTGACTCAGCAGACCAGCCTCGGCTTCCTCTACCTCGGCCCGAACGCCGCCAACAACCCGACCAGCTCGACTCTCAACTTCCCGGTCGGTGACGACCGGGCCAACGCGGTCACCGTCGCCCTCGGTGCCGGAGGCACTCTCTCCGTCACCTACGCCGCTCCGACTCTTGGTCCCACGGCGCACGTCATCTTCGATGTGACCGGCTACTTTGTGCCCGGTCTGAGCGGCGCCTCGTACGTCCCGCTGACCCCGACGCGCCTTCTCGACTCCCGCAACGGGACGGGGTTGTCTGGTGCCTTCAGCTCGCACGTGGCCCGGACGTTCCAGGTGACAGGCAGCGTCGTACCAGCGCAGGCCAATGCCGTGACCGGCAACCTGACGGTCACGCAACAGACCCAACTGGGCTTCCTGTACATCGGCCCTGTCGCGATGAACAACCCGACGAGCTCGACTCTCAACTTCCCCCTCGGCGACGATCGGGCCAACGCGGTCACCGTCGCCCTGGGTACCGGAGGGAAGCTCAGCGTCACCTACGCCGCCCCGACTACCGGTCCCACGGCCCACGTGATCTTCGATGTGACCGGTTACTTCGTGCCATAGGCGGAGCGGGGCAGGACGGGGGGCGGGCGGCGCGGCCGCCCGATCAAGCCGCGCACGCGCTAGGGAAGGCCACCGCTCCAACCCCGGCCGGAGGCCTCAGCCCTTCTTGGCCGCTCCGGTCAGATCGTGCATGGCGGGCATGCCGAGGACCTCGCGGGCCACGTCTTCCTTGTCCACAGACAGGGACCACTCGGCCCGGCCCTCGCGCCGGCCGATGACGCAGCAACCCTTGAGGTTGACTCCGGCGTGGGCCAGCTTGCTCGTCAGGTCGCCGAGGGCGCAGGGTGTGTCCTCGATCTCGACGAGCAGGGTGGACCCTGCGACGAACGAGTAGCCCATGCTGCGGAGCACTTCGCCCGTGGCCTCGTCGTTGTCGGTGTAGATGAGGGCACAGGCGAGATCGCCGGCCGTGCTGCCCTGAATCTGGACGATGTTGACGCCGCGCGCGCAGAGCCCCTTGGCCAGGTGGGCCAGTTCGCCCGGCCTGTTTGGAAGTTGAACGACGAACGGTTGACCCATTTCTCCCTCCCGACGGAGCGTCAGGCGGTTGGAGATACACCCCGGACGAAGATCTGTCACTGTCTCCGGCCGTTGCGCGTGGACGAGTTCGGAGCGGCCCCCCGCCACCGAACGGCAATCAGGTTAGCCGATCCTCACCCCCTTCCGCGCTGGGTCTTTGGTCCGGGGCGGGCGCTCGATCGATGTCAATCGCCGCCAGTCGCAGTCCGTCTCCGGGCGCCGTTGTGATCACGAATTCGGCGCCTTCGGCGCAAGTTCCTGCCGATATCTCGCCCCAGGCGAACCGAAGCGCTTCCTCGGTGTGCTCGTCCTCCTCGCCGAGCAGAACGTGGACCGCGGTGATGCGGGCCGCGCCCGCCAGCCGAGTTAGCGGCTCGAGCGCGAGC
>JBEKPL010000071.1:0-12978 GCA_049520815.1 Candidatus Limnocylindrales bacterium | reverse complement strand
CCTGGCCCTGCGGTCGCAGAACCTGGGCCTGACGCTGCTGGCGCTGCTGCTGGCGATCAGGCCGCGGCGACCGATCCGATCCGAGAGCGCGCCGGCCGGCCAGGCCACGATGGCGTTGGTCGCGTTGAACGCGACGATCGCCAGCAGCAGCGCCAGCAGCGTCAGGCCCAGGTTCTGCGACCGCAGGGCCAGGAACGCGTCGCTCGAGTTGCCGAGCGTGAAGAGGGCGTTGGCCGCGATGAAGAGCCAGAACGGTCTGGGAAAGCGGCGCCATTCGGAGACGCCGCCGACGATGCGATGCACCAGCCCGCCGATGGCGATGGGTGCGGGCGCCGCGGGCTCGGGTGCGGGCGCCGTGGCTCCCGCCGCGGCCGCCATCCCGGCTGCCGGGGCGCGCCGCACGTCCCGCACGCCCACCACGATCGTGGCCACTGCCAGAACGCCCGGGACGAGCGCCAGCAGGACGAGGATGCGGAATGCGTCGGCCGTCAGGTTGGTCGCGTCGCCCTCGACGGCCAAGATGACCGCGGCCGCTATCAGCACCCCGGTGAAAGCACCGGTCGTGTCCATGGCCCGATGGAATCCATACGCCACCCCCCTGTGCTCCGGGGCGGTGGAGTCGGCGATGAGCGCGTCCCGAGGTGAGGTCCGGATGCCCTTGCCGAGCCGGTCGCCGACGCGGCCGATCAGGACGACCGGCCACACCGTGGCCACCAGGTAGAGGCCCTTGGCCACGACCGACGTGCCGTAGCCGATTCCCACCAGCAGCCGCCGCCGCGACAGCCGGTCCGAGAGCGCGCCGCTGACCAGCTTGAGGAGCGAGGCCGTGCTCTCGGCCACTCCCTCTATCAGGCCGATCACCGCGGCCGGCGCCAGAAGCACGTTGGCGAGGTAGAGCGGGATGACGTACACGAGCATCTCGCTCGAGATGTCAGTGAAGAGACTCACGAAGCCGAGCGCAACGACGTTGCGGGTGATGCCGTGCGTCAACGCCCGCCGCCAGCGAGGCGCGCCGGAGGAGGTGCCTTCGGATCGGGCGGACTCGGTCATGGTGGCGTCGAGTCTAGCCGGACGTTGTCCCGACCAGGCGCCCGGCGCGCCCCTAACGGCCGCGGTGCCGTAGAGTTGGAGTCCATGACACGCCTCGAGATAGTCGACGTCACTGACGAGGCCCGTTTCGGACTCGTGCCGCCGTGCGCGGACCCCTCGTTCGACCACCGCACCTGCGACTACTGGGAGGACGCGGATCGGGGCTCGAAGGCCAGCCGGCCCGGTTGGCTGCGGCCTGGCGCAGGTTCGGCCGCCGCTTCGACGGCCTCCTCCTCAGGCGTCCCGGCCGGCAACCCGTTCGCTCCGCCGCCACCGGCCGGTGCCAATCCCTTCGCGCCGCCGCCAAGGGTCTCGGCCAACCCCTTCGCTCCGTCTCCGGGCGCCCCGGCCCGAAACCCGTTCCTGGACGATCTGGGCGGAGCCCCCGACGACAACCCGTTCGTGCCACCGCGACCGACTCGCCCGACCATCGCCGCCGAGGCCCCCCGTAAGCTGCAGCTACTCGGCCGTGGCGTGGCCGTCTTCGGCAGCTACGCCAAGCTGCTCCTCGCCGATGGCGAGGCCGTGGCCTACTGCCAGTTCGGGCCGCTTTCGGCATACCCTCGGGCGCTCCGGCTGCGCGAGCTGTACCGCCAGCTCCCCGACGCGCCGCTGCCGGCGGTAATCACCTGCATCGCCACCACGGCCGTGGCGAGGCGTGGAGGGCATGCCCTGCGCCTCGTGGAGGAGGTCTGCGGCGATCTCGCGCGCCGGGGTTTCGCGGCGGTGGAGTCCTATCCGGAAGTGCGCGCCAAAGAGGACGCAACGCCGGCCGCGCGTCCCGAGTTCTGGATCAAGGCCGGCTTCCGCCTCGCCGTGGACGACGAGCGATACCCGGTCCTTCGGCGTGAGCTCTGAATCGCGCGGCGCCGTTTCCACCGCGGCCCATCGCGCCACAACTGCCCAACGTGCCGCCACGGCCCAACGAGCCGCCACGGTCCTGCTCGCGCTCGCCGTGGTCTGCGTCGCCGCCTGCGGGGTGGGGCCGGCCACCCCCGCGCCGCCGCGGTACACGGCCGTGCCCATCGGCGCGACGGCCTGGCCTAGCGGGACGGTGGGCCGCTACGGCCTGCGGATCGACCCGAGCCTGCTGGGGAGACTGCCGGCGTCGGTCGGGGCGCTGCCCCTCAAGGAAGATGCCGCCAGTGAGTCAGGGGCGCTGGACAACGCCGACCTGCCCGGCTCCTTCGACGGGTACGCCGCGGCGTCGATCGGGATGATCAGCGGTACCGACTGGCTATACGTGGTCATCGGCCGCCGCAAGCCGGACAAGCTGGACGCGGACTTCTACACGGCCTGGGTGGAGCAGTACGCGACCGGCGCGTGCTCGCAGGCCAACGGTGTCGCGAGCAGCGACCAGCAGACGATCAACGAGAAGACCGTGGACGTCTCGACATGCAACGGCGGCCCGGTCGTCTACACGCTGTCGCTGGAGGACGGCCTGCTCCTCTCGATGTGGGGCATGGGCCCGCGCGACCTCGGTCGCAAGCTCATCGAGAGCCTGCGCTAGGTCATCGGGAACCACCCTCGCTGCCGCATGACGTCCGGCGCGATCCGGCGCACACTTGCAGGCCTGATCCCTAGCGTGGCTCAGGCAGTGTCTTCGGAGGTTTCGATGGCGATCGAGACCGGCGCCGAGCCGGGGGCGGCTCCCTCAGGACCACGGACCGTCCGTGCGCCTCGCGGTCCGGAGCGGAGCTGCAAGGGCTGGGCCCAGGAGGCCGCCCTGCGGATGCTGATGAACAACCTCGATCCCGAGGTGGCCGAGCGGCCCGACGAGCTGGTCGTCTACGGCGGCACGGGCCGAGCTGCCCGAAGCTGGGCCGCCTTCGACGCCATCGTTCACGAGCTGCGCCGCCTGGAGAACGACGAGACGCTGCTCGTGCAATCGGGCAAGCCGGTCGGCGTCTTCCGGACTCACGAATGGGCGCCGCGCGTCCTGATAGCCAACTCGAATCTGGTCGGCAAATGGGCGAACTGGGAGACGTTCCGAGAGCTGGAGCGGGCCGGCCTGACGATGTACGGCCAGATGACCGCCGGATCGTGGATCTACATCGGCACGCAGGGGATCCTGCAGGGCACGTACGAGACATTCGCCGAGCTCGCCCGCCAGCATTTCGGCGGGTCGCTGCGGGGGCGCGTGGTGCTGACGGCCGGACTGGGCGGCATGGGCGGCGCTCAGCCGCTGGCCGTCACGATGAACGATGGTGTGGCCCTGGTCATCGAGGTTGACGAGGCGCGGGCGAAGCGGCGCCTTGAGACCGGCTACATCGACCGGCTCACGGACTCGCCCGATGAGGCCCTTCGCTGGGCGCGAGAGGCAGCGGCCGGCGGGCGCCCGCGGTCGATCGCGCTGGTCGGCAACGCCGCGGAGATCGAGCCCGAGTTCGTCCGGCGGGGCGAGCGGTTCGATGCGGTCACGGACCAGACCGCCGCCCACGACGCCCTTAGCGGCTACATCCCCGCGGGAGTCTCGGTTGCCGAAGCGTCCGACCTGCGTCGCCGTGACCCCGGGGAGTACGTGCGTCGCGCGATGGCCTCGATGGCGGAACACGTCCGGGCGATGCTGGCCCTCCAGGCCGCCGGCGCCGTGACCTTCGACTACGGCAACAACATCCGCGCCCAGGCTCAGGCCGCCGGCGTGGCCAACGCCTTCGACTTCCCCGGCTTCGTGCCCGCGTTCATCCGGCCGCTCTTCTGCGAGGGCAAGGGGCCGTTCCGCTGGGCCGCGCTCTCAGGCGATCCCGCGGACATCGCCGCAACGGATCGGGCCGTCCTGGAGCTGTTCCCCGAGAACGCCTCCCTGCGGCGGTGGATCGAGATGGCCGAGGCGCAGGTGCCGTTCCAGGGCCTGCCGGCCCGGATCTGCTGGCTCGGCTATGGCGAACGGTCGAAGGCGGGCCTGGCCTTCAACGAGCTGGTTCGGTCGGGCGCCGTCGCCGCCCCAATCGTCATCGGCCGCGACCACCTCGACTCGGGCTCGGTGGCCTCGCCCAATCGCGAGACGGAGTCGATGCGCGATGGCTCCGACGCGATCGCCGACTGGCCGCTCCTCAACGCCCTGGTCAACACCGCCGCCGGCGCCAGTTGGGTCAGCATCCACCACGGCGGCGGGACGGGGATCGGGTACTCGCAGCATGCCGGCATGGTCGTCGTTGCCGACGGCACGGCCCTGGCGGCGCAGAAGCTGGAGCGGGTGCTCACCACGGATCCGGGCACGGGCGTGATGCGCCACGCGGATGCCGGGTACGATCGGGCTATCGAGGTCGCCCGGGAGCGGGGCATTAGACTCCCCATGCTTGCGCCCAAGGACTCAACAAGCTAGGTCACGGACGAGTACGCTCTGGCCCATCACTCGCTAGGGGATGATCCCGGTGGGGTACCGAATCCAGGGAGTGCTACTGAAGCAGAAGCCGGACGAGGCCGCCCTGCCGGAGGTTGGCCACGGGGCGGGCTACAAGCTCTTCGAGTTGGTCGGTCGTCAGCTGTGGCTCCTCGACCTGAACCTGCCGGCTCTCAAGCCCGGCGACCGCGCCGCAATCCGCGCCGCCAGACCCCTGGCGCCGAGCTATGTCGACGCCCTGCGCGTGCTCGGCAGCGACGACCAGCCCTTCGAGCAGGCTCCCTGGCTTACCGCTACGGCCGGGGTTGCCAAGCTGCTGGGCCAGCCTGCGTTCGGCTTCCTTTCCGACGACGAACGGCTCGACTTCGCAGCCATAGCGACTCCGGAAGGCGTCTCCGTCATCGGCGACACCCTCGAGCCATACCTGATCAGGTGGGAAGCCGGCGCCCTGGTGATCCAGCCCTACTGCAAGAGCGACCCGGACGCAGAGACGCCCTGCGCCCCCGAAGAGCTGTCGCTGATCCCCGCCGCGACGGTGCTGGAGACCGAGCGGTTGACGGACGGCTACCCGCTGCATGGCAACGTGGTTGCGGAGATCGGTGGCTTCGCCCCAGGCGTCGAAGTGCTCGGGATCGGGACATGGGGCTTCGGCCCCATTGGATCGCTCCGGCTCGTTGGGAAGGATCGGATGGAGCAAAGCGTCTGGGACCGGGCCACGGGAGCCCATCGCGACCGGCCTCACTAGCCAGGGACACGGGCCGGCAGACTGCGCGTGCGCGACCAGCGGCGGCAGGACGCCAGGGACTACGATCCGCGTGCGTCCGCTAGTCAGAGGGAGAGGCGATGGAAACGCGCAATCTGAACCGGCCCAGCTACGTGCTGGCGCTCTTGCTCGGGGTCACGGCCGTGGCCGACGCCGCCAACGCGCTGATCGCTATGCAGATGCCCGATCTGTGTAAAGGTCTCCCGTCGCAGTTCAACACGATCGGCATTTCGTGCGGCAACTCGGGCTGGGTCATCGATCTCGCCTCGGCCGGGATCAGCGCTGGCCTACTCGCGTTCCTGCTGATCAGGCCCCACCTCTACGTGTTCGGGGCAACCGCGGGCTGGGGCGGCCTGGCATTCATCTCCAACTTCGCCCTGCGCCATACCGCGAACGCCCCCGACGTGGTCGCGACGTATCGAATGACCATCTACTTCCTCGTTCTGGTCGTAGCCGGCGTGTTGCTGGCGTTGGAGCTCCAGGCCAAGCTGGAAGCCGACAGGGCGAAGCGGCCCGCCGCTCCTGTCGCGCCCCCATGGCCGGCCGGCACGTGGCCCGGGGCCGGGCCCTTCGTGGCCCCACCGTATCCACCGGCAGCACCGGCCGCGCCCTTGACGCCTACCGCCCCCGCCGCGCCAGCGACCGAGGCTCAAGCGGCGACGGAGGCCCCGGCGGCGCCTCCCACATCCGCGCCGAAGCCACCCGCAGCAGGCCAGTAGCGCTCTGGGTCGTTGCCGGTCCGCTCTCGGCCCGCTCGAGCTGCGAGTCGGATCCGTCCCCTCCCACTAGCCTTGCCTTGCCCGCGGCAGCCTTGCCGAGGGTCGTGTCGGCTTCCTCCGGGAGTTCGCGCAGCGACCGAAGCGACGAGACGGCTACCGGCGCAACCGATGCGAACGTGGCCACAGCGGCAGCGATCAATGCTGTCCTGACCGGCATTACCGATGCCATCACACCGCCCATAAGCGAGCCGATCGGGATCGTGCCCCAGACGATGAACCTCATCGTCGCGTTCATCCGGCTCTGCATGTCGGGCGGCGTGATGGCCTGGCGAAGGCTGATCTGGGCCACGTTGTAGACCACCTGGGCGAATCCGGCGACGAACCAGCCGACGAAGAGGGTCACGGCCGCGCCGCCGAGCGCGGCCGGGGTGAGCGTCATCAGCAGGAAGGCCGGACAGCTGAGCGCGGCTGAGATCACGATCGTGGGGCCCAGACCGATCGCCCGGGGAAGCCGGTTCGAGAGAGCGGCGCCGACCAGGAAGCCGATGCTGGCCAGTCCCATCACCGTCCCGAAGAACGCCGGCGGCAGCCTCAGCTCGTGCCAGATCAGGAAGGGGAAGATGCCGAACAGGGCGGCGCCGAACAGGTTCGACGTCCCGGTGCAGGCGGCGATCGGCCGCAGGTAGCGGTTCCCCAGGACGAATCTGAGTCCTTCGACGATCTCGGTTCGCATGGGAGTCGGCCGGCCGGCCGCGTCAAGGCGTCGCTCGGGCTTCTCCTCGCGGCGGTGGATGGCGCAGATGAACCCGCCCGAGATGAAGAAGCTCAACGCGTCGAGGGCGATGGCGAACGGCGCGGCCGCGATCGCGATCAGGTTGCCTCCAATGGCCGGGCCGCCGATCTGCGCCACCGAGTTGCCGATCTGAAGGTGGGCGTTGCCGTCGACCAGGTCGTCGCGGTCCACGATCGCCGGCAGGAAGGACTGGCCGGCGACATCGGAGAGTGTCGTCAGAGTCCCGGTGACGAGGGCGACGACGAAGAGCTGACCGAGGGTCAGGGCGTCGAGCACGTATGCCGCCGGAATGGTCAGCAGGACGACTCCACGACCGATGTCGGCGGCTACCAGCACGGGCCGCCGGCGGACCCGATCCAGCCACGCTCCGGCGGGCAACGTGAACAGGAGGAACGGCAGCATCTCGACCGCCGCCAGAGCCGAGACCTGCAGGACGCTCGCCCCGAGCATGGTCAGGGCGATGTACGGCAGCGCGATCAGCGTGACCTGGCTGCCGAGCACAGACACGGTGGCCGCAGACCAGAGTCTCACGAAATCCCGGTGCCGCCACAGGGACGGTCGAGCTAGTGAAGCCATGCCCTTTGTTCCATCCGCGGCATGCTATCGACCGCGACCGAATCGGGCATTAGGCGATCCGTCGCATTGGCCGTGTGCCACGATACGGACGGCTGTACGGCAAGGCAGCCGGCAGACGGAGGATGCGTGAGCAAGCTCGTCGAGGCGGTCCCCAACTTCAGCGAGGGTCGGCGGCTCGAAGCCGTCGACAAGCTGGTCGCGGCCGTCGAGAGCGTGCCCGGTGCCTACCTGCTCGACCGATCCAGCGACAGGAGCCACAACCGGACCGTCCTGACCCTGGCCGGCGAGACGGCCCCGATTCTGGAGGCCCTGGAGCGGACTGTGGCCGTGGCCGTGGCCGAGATCGACATGGAGAGCCACGCCGGCGAGCATCCGCGCATCGGAGCCGTTGACGTGGTGCCTTTCGTGCCTCTCGCCGGCACCACGATGGCCGACTGCATCGAATTGGCGCGAACCTTTGGGAGCAGGGTGGCCGATCGGTTCGGCATCCCCGTGTACCTGTACGGCGAGGCGGCGACGTCGCCGTCGCGGCGGCGGCTGGCTGACGTTCGGCGGGGCCAGTACGAGGGCCTCAAGACGCAGATCGGCGAACCCGGCCGAGGGCCCGATTTCGGCCCGACACGGCTCCACGCCAAAGCCGGCGCCATGGCCGTCGGCGCTCGCCCATTCCTGATCGCCTACAACATCAACCTCGAGAGCAAGGACGTGGAGCTGGCCAGGCGGATTGCCCGCCGGATCAGGGAGTCGAGCGGCGGATTGCCTCAGCTGCAGGCCAACGGCTTCTGGATCGAGGAGATCGGCCGGGCACAGGTGTCGATGAACCTGCTCGACTACCGAACGACACCACTCTGGCTCGTCTGGGAGGCGGTCCGGGCGCAGGCCGCCGAGGATGGCGTACACGTGCTCGAGTCCGAGCTGATAGGGCTCGCTCCAATGGAGGCGTTTCTGGACGTGGCCAACCATTGCGGGATCTCGGAGAGGCTGCCGGAGTCCGAGCGGCTGGCGGGCGCGGCAGGATTCCTGAAGCTGCGCGACTTCTCGCCGCTGCAGGTGTTGGAGCTGCGGCTCGAAGACGCTCGAGGCCGGAGGTCATGAGCGGCGAGCCGGCCGGCCGCGGGCTGCTGGTCGAAGGCGCGGGATCGGTAGCGACCCTTGCGGGCGGCCTTCGGCGCGGTTCCGCCCAGGGGGATGCGGCCGTGGTTGCCGGCGGCACCGCCCGAGACCTGGCCGTGGCCTGTTGGGACGGGCGCATCCTCGCCGTGGGGCCGGGCGAGGACGTCCACCGCCAGATCGCGGCCGCCGGCCACTCGCCCGACGCCTTCGAGCGCCTGGACGCCGCCGGTGAGCTGGTCACGCCCGGGCTGGTCGATGCGCACACCCACCTCGTCTTCGCCGGGACGCGGGAAGGAGAGTGGCAGATGCGGGCCCGCGGCGCGGGCTATCTGGAGGTCCTCGCCGCGGGCGGTGGCATTCTCTCGACCGTGGCGGCCACGCGAGCCGCCTCGGACGAGGACCTGCTGGCGCGAGCCCGCCGCCGCCTGGCCGAGATGCTGGCCAACGGCACCACCACGGCGGAGGCAAAGTCGGGCTATGCGCTCGACGCGGCCGGCGAGCTGCGGCTGCTGGAGCTGATCGCCCGGCTGGCGGCCGAAGGCCCGATCGAGCTGGTGCCCACGTTCCTCGGCGCCCACGCCGTCCCGGCCGAATACCGGGACCGGCCCGACGGGACGGCCGCCTATGTCGCCAGCGTCGTTGACGAGCAGCTCCCGGCGGTCGCCCGCCAGGGGATAGCCCGCTTCTGCGACGTCTTCTGCGAAGCGGGCGTCTTCGACGCCGCCCAGAGCCGGCGGATCCTGCGCGCCGCCGCAGGACACGGCCTCGCGCTCCGCCTCCACGCCGACGAGTTGGCTCCATCGGGTGGGGCCGAGCTGGCGGCGGAGGTGGGCTGCCTCTCGGCCGACCATCTCGCTGCACCGTCTGAGTCGGGAGTGGCCGCCCTGGCCCGGGCCGCGGCCGCGGTCGATCCGGTAGTGGCCACGCTTCTTCCCGCCACGAGCTGGCTCCTGGGGTCGCACCACTTCGCCCCGGCCCGCCGCTTCATCGATGCCGGGATTCCCGTAGCCCTGGCCACGGACCTGAACCCCGGAACAAGCCCTACTCTCGGCCTGCCGCTGGTGATGTCCATCGCCTGCGTGGAGATGGGCCTGACTCCCGCGGAGGCCCTCGCGGCGGTCACGATCAACGCGGCCCACTCCCTTGGCTTGGGCGCGGAGATCGGCTCGATCGAGCCAGGCAAGCAGGCCGACCTCGTCGTCTGGGACGTGCCTTCGGTCGACCAGATGCCCTACTGGCTGGGTGCGCGCCTTGCCCGCACGGTCGTCAAGCGCGGGCGGGTGGTCTTCGAGAGAGGCTGATCGGCAACACTCATGTCCGCCACCATATCGACCGGCGATCCGTCGTGCCCCCGCGCCGAGTGATGGGCGCTCGGGCGCGCGGTCGGTTGCGCCGGGCCTGCTAGTCCCGGGTCGGTCCAAGCCGGGCGACGAAGTCCTCGGGGTAGGACTCCATCCCCATCCGCTCGTCGTAGATGCGGAATCCGGCCTTCTGGTAGACCGCCAGAGCATTGGGATGGTCGTAGTCGCAGGTGTGCAGCCAGACTCGCTCAGTCGAGCCCTGCCACGCGCGATTGGTCGCCCAGCGCAGCAGGAACGCGCCCAGACCGCGGCCGATGAACTCGGCCACCAACCCGAAGTAGACGATCTCGACCTGGCCGGGCAAGCGCCGATCCAGCTCGACGAAGCCGGCGATTCGCGAGCCGCAGCGCAGCCGGATGATCTCGATCGCGGGGTCGTTCAGGAGCGCGCGCAGCTCGTCGTCGCCCAGCAGCAGCCGGCCGGACCAACCCCACTCGCCCCCGACGGCCGAGAAGAGCGACAGATACTCATCGGGTGGGGGACGGCGCCAGCGCCGGACGGCGAACCCCGCGGGTACGGCCGGCGGATCCGGCACCGCGTTCGCGCACATTTCGAGGTAGCTCGTGCGCACCGGGATGGGCACGTGCCCGGGCGGTACGGCCAGATGCCCCGCCGGGGGTATGGTGTCTTCCGATGGCTTGGACATGCGCCAAGGATAGGGTCTGCTGAGCTACACTCGCCGCTACTCTCGGATGTCGAGGGGCCAGTTGTATTGTCCCAACACCTGATGCTCGTTCCGTCGCTGGCGTGCCCGGCGAGTTGTGCCTACTGCTTTGGCCGCACGCTGGCGGGAAGACCATGGGCCGCGAGACGCTCGAGGCGGTGGTCGAGTGGCAGCGGGCGCTGGGTGGCGGACCTGAGGGAGGCGACGACGAGGGCTGCGGCAACCCCGAACCCGGGTCCAACGGCCGCGGCTCCCTCGAGGTCACGTTCCACGGCGGCGAGCCGCTCGTCCCCGGCGCGCGCTGGTACCGAGAAGCGCTGCCGCTCCTGCGCGACGGCCTCGGCCGCGACGGGTCCGGTTCGCGGCCCAGAGCAACCTGTGGCTCCTGACCGACGAGCTGTGCGAGCTCTTCCGAGAGCACGGCGTGTCGCTTGGCACCAGCCTCGACGGCCCCGAGGAGATCAACGACGCCCAGCGCGGAGCCGGGTACTTCGCCCGGACGATGGCCGGCTTCGAGCGGGCGCGCGCCCACGGCATCGACGTCGGGGCCATCTGCACCTTCACCGCGCAGTCGGTCGAGCACGTCCCGCGCGATTTCTGGCGGTCCATCGGGCTGTTTCTGCTCGCCGCCGCCGACTATGATCAACTGTGGCGGGGCAACGCGAGGTAGGACGCTCGATGGGACTCTTCGGTCCACCGAATGTGAAGAAGCTAGAGGCCAGGCGCGATCTCCCAGGCCTGCTAGATGCGTTGGCGCACGAGAAAGACGCCGGCGTCCGCGCGGCCGCGGCCGCGGCCCTCGGCCGGGTCGGCGACCCGCTTGCCGTGGAGCCCCTCTTTGCCGTCGTGAAGGATCCGAATTCGCCGGACCCGTGCCGCGAGGCAGCGGCCGAGGCCCTCGGCCGGATCGGGGCGCCCGCTGTCGGGCCGCTGAGCGCCGCTCTCGAGGACTCGAATGCCGACACCCGCGAGGCTGCGGCCAGGGTGCTCGGCAATATCGGCGCGCCGGCCTGGGCGTCCCTCGACGCCGCCCTGAAGGACCCGAGTGCCGGCGTCCGCGAGGCTGCAGCCAAGGCGCTCGGTGCGATCGACGGCCCGCGCGCCGCCGAATCCCTCAGTGCCGCCCTGAAGGACACGAGTGCCCGCGTCCGCCAGTCGGCGGCCAAGGAGCTCGCGAAGATGGGCTGGACTCCAGAGAGCGGTCAGACCGGGGAGGCCTATCGCCTGGTCGAGAAACGCGACTGGGCTGAGTGCGTCAGGCTCGGCGCCCCCGCCGTGGAGCCCCTCATGGGCGTCCTGAGATTCCGCGACAAGCGCGTCCGCCGGGCTGCCGCCGAGGCGCTCGGCAAGATCGCCGATCCAAGAGCCGCAAAGGCTCTGGTGACGACCCTCGGCGATTCGGACCAGCAGACCCGCCAGGCCGCCGCGGAGGCGCTCGTCAGGATGATGGCTCCTGCCGCGAAGCCACTGGCCGCTGCACTTCTGGACGGAAACGCGACGAGGCGACGACTCGCAGCGGAGGTTCTCGACCGAACTGGCTGGTCTCCCGACAGGTCCGCGGCCGGCGCAAGCTACTGGATCGCGAAGCGGCAGTGGTCGAAGTGCCTCGAGATCGGCGCTCCCGCCGTGAGACCCTTGCTCTGGGCCCTGCGGTCGGACGATGAACGGGGCCGCGCGGAGGCGGCCATGGTTCTGGGTAGGATCGGCGACCCTCGCGCAGTGGAGCCGCTCTACGCGGCGCTGAATGACAGTGATGAGAACGTACGCCATCAGGTCGCCAAGGCGCTGGCCGCTCTTCGCCAGTGAGGCCTTCGGGCCCTGAGAGCGGGTCAGACCCTGCCGCGCTGCTCCAGGACTACGGTCGTGATCTCGGCCGGGAGCGTCGACGGCATGAGCGCCAGCTTCGTCTGAGGCGCCGGCGCTGCCGGGATGCCCATCTCGTGGAGGAACTTGCCGAGAGCCTCGGATGAATCGTCGTCGTCGCAGACGGGCAGCGGCACGACCACCTTGACGTCCAGCTGGGACACGAGCTCGGCCGCTTTCGTGGCGGAGAGCGTGCCTCCGATGGGGATGCAGGCGACGTCGACCGGACCGATGTCGGTCAGCTTGTCTTCGGTCAGGAGGTGGCCGATGTCGCCGAGGTGGATGACGTGGACGCCGTCCAGCTCCACGATGAAGGCCACGTTCCGCCCCCGCTCGTTGCCGCGGTGCTCGTCACGATAGGTTCTGACGCCGGTGATCAGGACGTCCTTCACCTCGTACTCGCCCGGGCCGTCCAGGCAGAAGGCCTCCTCGAGGCTCCCCGGGAGCAGCGTCGTGCCATCGCGCGAAACACGGCCCTTGGCCTTGGGGTGAGGAGCGTCGTCCGGGTGGCTGTAGGTGACGATGTCGCCGGTGATGCCCCGGCCCGTGGGCCCGACGATCGTTTGATAGGCGTCGGCAACGACGACCGCGTCCTTGCCGCGCATGCGGACGCAGGTTCTTCCGTACCAGGTGAGCTCCATGACGGGATTCTTGCACAGGTGGCTCACCGGCCGCTCACCGGGGGCCGCTCAGC
>JBEKPL010000070.1:0-12995 GCA_049520815.1 Candidatus Limnocylindrales bacterium | reverse complement strand
CCACGCTGACGTTGACGTCGATGATGTCCACCACCGGCGAGCCCCGGTACGGCGAATCGAGCCCCGAGGCGATCCAGGCGCTATTGACGCCGACCCCGAGCGAACGGGCGGCCTATGTCGATGCGTCCGAACGCGCACTGATCTGGCGTTCGCGGCGCGGCGTGCTTATTCCTGGGAGACCTTTGGCCTCGCCTCTTCTGTGCTGCTGATGGTTGCGTGCGGCGCTTTCTGCTGTTCATTGGTCTTTCCAGTTCCTTCGAGGTCGGGGAATCGTGCCTCCACCACCTCTGCTGATCACGGTCTGGATTTTTGGAGCTCCAGTCGGCCCGCCGTCCCACAGGGGCGTCTGCACCCAGTAATTGCAGGCCGAGCCGCTGCTGCCGACTCGGCCCGTTGGGCCCTCGCGCCCGCCGTCTCTCTTGATCAGCCACAGATGGACGGTGGCCCGAAACGAGACGTTGCCGCCCCTGTCGCATTCGATCCCGCTCACGGTGTCGCCGTAGCCCGGTCCTCCGAGCCGGAAGCCGCAGCCCGCGACGACGAAGATCGATACGAGAACGCAGGCGACCGCCCGAGCTCGCGTTCTTGCCGGCATTGCGACCTCCCCTGGCGATTCGGCGTGGCTGGCGGGGCCAGGGTACACCCGGGATTCCGTGCGGCGGAACGGTTGGGGCCCGCGGTCGGTGGTCGCCCGCCGGCCTCCGCCTACGGGCGCAGCGTGCCGAAGAACACCTGCCAGGCCAGCGCCGACTTGGCGAAAAGGCTGAAGAGCATGTAGGCCCGCTCGCCGTAGAGGTAGTCGCGCCAGGCGCCGATCTTGCGGTACTGCAGGACCATGTTGATGGCGAAGACGTTGAAGAAGACGAACAGCGTCACGAAGATCGCGATCACGAAGCCGGGGATGGGCGCCGAGTTGGGCTCGGTCGCCGAGATGACGATGGTCGCGAAGATGACCAGCCACGGGACGGCGCCGGCGATGCAGCCGAAGATGTAGTGCAGCCATTGGGGCCGGTCGCGGCCTTCGTTGGCGATCTCCATGCTCCAGCCGAACATGATCATGGCCGCGTTCGCGCCGAAGATGGCGATGAGGGTGCCCACTTCCTGGACCCCGGCCAGGGCCGCGATGACGACGATCATCACGCTCGAGCTGAAGGCGTACTCGATCCAGCGGATCGGGTTCTGGCCGCGCGCCAGGTGGGCCTCGTACCAGCGCCGGGCGGGGAACGCCATGGCGAAGTGGGCGATGGCGCTCATCAGGAAGAACAGCGCCACGGCCGGCCCGATCGGCATGTCCCAGATCGAGCGCTGGGCGGTGACCAGGTGGCGGGTGGTCTCGTCGAAGTGGAGGTAGGTGCCCACGACGGGCGAGGTCACGACCGGGCTCTTCGCGAAAGAGAGGGCCAGAATCGCGGCCGCCTGGACGAGGTGGAGCGCGGCCAGGATGGCGTTCCAGCGGAACAGGTTGGCCGATCGATCGACCGAAATCGATCCGGCGGCGGGCGCGGCGCGAGCTGCCGCAGATGCAGACATCGAGTGCTTCCTCCACTTGCCGATGGGTCGCAGGACGCCGATACGATACGTGTCTGGGATTCGGCCAGGCGCAGCCAGCCACGATCATCCAGATGGTCCTACGGGTGGATCAGGGCCGGCGTCCCAAGCTTGCGCAGGTCCAGGTAGGTCTCGCCTGAGCTCATTGGCGCTGCGGGAATGTCTGCCGGTTCGGGACCTGCGTAGTAGATGGTCTCGAGTGGGGTCTCGAGCGCCAGGTCGTAGCACTGGACGATCACGTTGGCGTCTTTGTTCACGTCCTTTGGGCCGGAATGCGCGTTCGGAAACTGCCCATACAGCTTCACCACGATCACCTTGTCGCTGGGAGATGCGCCCGCTGGAGTGTGCCGTTCCTCTGGCGATTGGATGGCCTGGTATTCGCCGAAGGTGGACTCGACCCAGGCGGCTGCGGAAACGTGCCCCTGCTCCTGGGCAGCCACCAGGGTGCGGAAGATCCTCTCGGCAGTGGCTTGAGACGAGCCCGGCGGCGGAGTGGGAGTCGCCGCGCTCGAACAGCCCCCGACGAGTACGCCCAGGCACAGCACACCGGCAACCAGGAGCCCGCTGGGCAACCGAACCTGCAACAGATCCTCCTTTCCTTGCGCTCTCGTTCCAGCACCAAGAGGGGCCGGGCAAGATTCGAGGACCCGTAGCGTTGATCTCGCCCGGCCCGCAACCGTCAGTCTACGGGCAGGTGGCCGTCTGGAATCCCAAGGTGTTCGGACCCGTGGCGGTCATGACGAACACACTCGGATCGCGGTACACGTACCCGTACCAGCCGGTGTAGGTGCTGCCATTCATGGCGTACGACAGGCCGGTGACGGTCCCGTATTCCTTATCGTACTTGGAGACCATCTCAGCGCCAGCCTGCAAGGCCATGTGGCTTCCGGGTGGCTGCTGGGTTATTGGTTGTTCCTTGACGCTGCCGTCGCGGAGGATTCGCCAGTAGGTGCTATACGATTGGATGGTCATGGTGTAGTTGGTGTTCAGGCTCGGGGCGCCGCTCTCCCAGTACTCGGCGTATCGGTAGAGCCCGCTCTGCCAGTACTGCCTGGCCCAGAAGAACGACAAGCCCAGATACTGGCCGTTGATCACGCCGGAGGTTATGCCGGCCTCGAGCCATTCGGGCTGCCAGTTCGCGGATCGATAGGCCGGTCCTGACGGATTCGGCGAGGTAACGAGCCAGATCTCGTTGTTGACGAACGAGTGAGTGTTCTGCTCCTTCATGCACGACGACTTGACGACCGCCGTGCCTCGAGTCAGGTTCGTCAGCGTGTTGTTGACTGGGTTGACGGATCGATCCGAGCCCTGGCTGATCGTCGCGTAGCAGTGTTCCGAATTGTTGTAGCAGATCCTGTTACTGACTGTGTTAGCCGAAGCTGTGAGCGGCAATGCCGCGAGGATGCCTGCCGCCAGGAGCCCCGACGACATAAGGCACAAACCTCTCCTCACTCGCACACCTCCTCGTGGTTTCCTGGGGATGGGTCCCGCGGGATTGTGGACGCCCGGCCGCGGACATCCTATTCGACTGGATGCGTAGACAGATTGGATGCTACCTGCCGGTATCCAGGCCCTTCGGGCCCGGACCGTCCAGAGCCGCACGGACCCGGGTCAGGAGCTCATCGGCGGTGAACGGCTTGGCCAGGTACGGCACCCGGCCGTTGCTCCCGAAATCCTGGGCCAACGCCTCGTCCGAGTATCCGGACGCGCACAGGATTCGTGCCCGCGGGTGGATGGCCGTGAGCAGCTTCGCCAGCTCCGGCCCGCCCATGCCCGGCATGACCATGTCCGTGAAGAGCAGGTCCACCTGCGGCAGAGTCCTCGCCATCGCCAGCGCCTCCTGTCCGTTGGCCGCGGCCAGGACGCGATAGCCGGCCCGGCTCAGAATGCGCTCGGCGAAGACCCGGACCGCCTCCTGGTCTTCCGCCACGAGGATGGTCTCAGTTCCCCCTCGCGTCGGGGTCGCCCGCCCCGCGGTTTCGTCCACCTCGGGGGCCCCGGCCACGCGCGGCAGGAGGATGGTGAAGACGCTGCCCGCGCCCGGCGAGCTGACCACGTCCACAGTGCCACCGCTCTGCGCGACGACGCCGATGACCGTCGACAGGCCGAGCCCCGTGCCCTTGCCGCGCGCCTTCGTAGTGAAGAACGGCTCGAAGGCGTGCTCCAACACCTGCGGCGTCATGCCGACGCCCGTGTCCGAGACGGTGAGCTTCACGTGCGGTCCGGGAACGGCACCGACATGGGACCGGGCGTAGCCTGCGTCGACATCGGCGTTGGCGGTCGCGATGGTCAACTTGCCGCCCTCGGGCATGGCGTCGCGCGCGTTCGTCGTCAGGTTCAGGATGACCTCCTCGAGCTGGGCCCTGTCGACCAGCGCCAGCCCCAGCTCGGGATCCGGCTGGATGGCGAGTTCGATGCCCTCACCGAGCAGCAGGCCGAGCATCGGCGCAAGGCCACCCAGGAGGTCGTTCAGGTCCACCTTGGTCGGTTGCATGACCTGGCGGCGACTGAAGGCCAGGAGGGCTCGGGTCAGCGAGGCGGCTCGCTCGGAGGCCTTGAGGATCTCGCCGATGTCCTCGGCGACCGGGTCGTCGCTGGAGACCTCCGCCGAGGCCAGCTCGCCGAAGCCGCTGATGGCCGTCAGGATGTTGTTGAAGTCGTGGGCGATGCCGCCGGCCAGGCGGCCGACCGCCTCCATTCGATGGGCCTGGGCCAGCTGGGCCTCGAGCGCCCGCTCGTGTGAGATGTCGCGGGCGACCGTGACGGAACCTGAGATCGCACCGCCGGCGTCCCGCAACGGTGCAATCGTAATGTCCACCTCGACCTCGGTCCCGTCGCGCCGCCGCCCCACGAGCCGGCCCTGCCAGCTCTCGCCTCTGCCGAGGGCGTCTCGTACCTCTGTCAGTCGAGCCGAGGTCGCGCCTCGCAGGAACTCCGAGTTCCGGCCGATCGTCTCCTCGGCGGAGTAGCCGGTGATCCTCGTGAAGGCGGGGTTGACGTAGCTGACGTTGCCCGCGCGATCCGTGGTGATCACCGCCTCTGCGGCCTGGTCCACGGCCGCGGCCAGGCGCCCGCGCTCGGCCGCAGCCAGCGTGGCGCTCTGGCGAGCGGTCACGGCCAGTCGCGCGACCACGAGAGCCATGAGCAGCCCCGTGGCGGGCACGAGCTGGCGGAGCATGTCGAAGTCGTTCCAGTCGCGGATCGCCGGCGCCACGAACGCCACCGCGATGGCGACGTAGGGCAGCCAGGGGAACGAGCGAGCGTAGTCGGCCAGGCCCGGCATCGCCCGCTCCCGATCGCCGACTCGCCACTGGACGTACGCCGCCACGGCCATCAGGAGCCACGCGCTCGAGAACATGAGGCCGGAGGCCCCGCCCGGCGTGTATGTCCCCTTGAGTATTTCGGTGCCGGAGATCATGTCTCCGGCGAAGACGAAAAGCAGCGCCACTGCGGCGACGCTCAGGGCCGCCTGGCTGCTGGCCCGCAGGCCGCGGAGCACGATCGCTCCTACGGCAAAGACCAGCGCGAGATCAGCGACCGGGAAGCTGGCAGCTCCCAGGGTGGTCAACACGTCCGCGCCCGCGTCTCGAGCGGTGGGGAAGATGACGAAATGCCAGATCAGCATGGTCGCGCTCCAGGCCACGACGGCCACGTCCAGGGCGAAGAGCACGACGTCGTATGCGGTCCGGGGAGGCTTGGGCAGCATCGCTAACGCCAGCGCGATCAGCGGATAGGCGCCGATCTCCAGGACCGGGATGGCAGGCGTGAGAAAGTCGACTCCCGGGACGGATGAGGTGCCGAAACGGATCAACGCTCCGGCGCCATAGCCGGCCAGGGCCAGGGCGATGATCGTCCAGGCCCGTCGAGTTCGGGGGTCCAGGCGCTCCGAGCGCCGGAGGCGGATCGCCACCAGGATCACAAGAATGCCGCCCGGGACGGCGGCTGCGCCGGTGAAGTGGTCGCTCAGCGAGGTGTCGCCCAGCCTCGAGGCCCACCACAGCGAGTAGCAGACGACACAGAGGCCGAGCAACGCGATCAGCCAGGCGATCGGGTCGCGCCGCGACATGGGCTCGATCTGCGCCGCCTCCGCTACACCGCCGCGGCCGGCCTCAGGCCCTGATACGCGCTCAGGCTCTGTGCCCTTCACTCGCACACCCCACTCGCCCCCCGGCGCCCCCCGGTGGGTTGATCCTACGCCTGCCAGGCCGCCCTGGCATCATCCATCCAGGGGACTACCGGCCGATCGCCAGCAGTCGATTCGCCGACCGGGCGGGCTCCGCGAACGGCCAGCCGGTCGCGACCCTCTACCTCCAGCGGGCTCCGCTGCCGTGAGCCCCGCCTGATAGACTCTCGATTCCCCGGAGCGGACCAGCGAGTTGGACTGCCCGGCGGGTAGGGCCGGGTGGCCAGTCCGAGGATGGCGAGCACGAGTCTGGCGGTGACAAGGAATCGGCGGCGTCGCAAGGGCGGTCTCTTGCGCGCGCTCCGCTGGCTCGCCTTCGTGCCGGTTGCCAGCCGAGTGCCGATGTACTCTCGCCTCATCTGGGCTCTCGCAACGGACGCTCGGGTTCCCGCCAGTCGCAAGGCAATCCTCGTTGGGGTGGCCGGCTACGTGCTGCTCGGGCGCGATCTCATTCCCGATGACGTCCCGGTCCTTGGTCGCGTCGACGACCTGGCCGTGGTGGTCCTTGGAGTCGAGCTCTTCCTCGACGGCATTCCCGACGAGATCCTCGAAGAGAAGATCGACGAGCTGGACATCGATCGCGAGTCCTTCCGGCGCGACATGGATCAGGTGCGCCGGCTCACCCCCGCTCCCGTGCGGAAGATCATTCACCGGCTGCCGGAAGTGCTCGACGAGGCAGGCCGGCTCGTCAACCAAGCCAGGATCGGACCGCGCGTTCGGTCGTGGATCGCCAAGGAGGAGTCTCTCGCGTGAAGGTCATCCTGACCGCCGACGTCGACAAGCTCGGCAAGAGCGGCGAGATGAAGGATGTCGCCGAAGGCTATGCCCGGAACTTCCTGATTCCCAAGAAGCTCGCCGTGCCTGCAGCGGGCGGCGCCTACCGCGCCTGGCAGCACGACATCGCCAGCCGCGAGGAGAAGCGCAGGCGGGAGCGCGAAGAAGCCGAGATCGCATCCACGCGCATCGGCAGCACGACGCTCACGATGGGCGTGAAGGTCGGCGAGGGCGGCAAGCTCTACGGCTCCATCACGGCCAAAGAGATAGCCGAGGCTCTCGGCCGGCGCGGCATCACCGTCGACCGCCACAAGATCGAGCTGCCCGAGCCGCTCAAGTCGCTCGGCACCTACAAAGTCGCGGTCAAGTTGTACCCGGGCATGTCTCCCGAAGTGACCGTGGTCGTCGAGCCCAAGGGCTAGCCAGCGAGGAGCCGGAGGTTGGAAATGGGGGCGAACGGAGGGAGTACGGCGGCGCACGCGACGGGTGCCGCGCTCGAAGCTCGCGGGTTGAGCAAGCGATTCGGCAAGAAGGTCGCGCTTGACGCGGTCGATCTCTCCGTTCCGGCCGGCAGCGTGACTGCGCTGGTAGGCCCCAACGGGGCCGGCAAGACGACTCTCATCCGGATTTGCATGGCCTTCGAGCGGCCCAATCGCGGCAGCGTCGAGGTGGATGGCGTCGATCCGTGGCGGCACCGCAGCGAGGCCCTTCGGCGGGTCGGCTACGTCCCGCAGACCCCGGCGGTCTACCGCGGCCTGGATGTCGATGACCACCTGGCGATGGCTCGCAGCCTCCATGCCGGGTTCGACGTCGAGTACGCAAGACGGCGCCTGAACCAGCTCGGCATACCGCTCGATCAACGGGCCGACACTCTCTCCGGCGGCCAGGCAGCCCAACTCGGCCTGGCCATCGCGCTGGGGACGCGCGCCAGGGTGCTCCTGCTCGACGAGCCGCTGGCCAATCTGGACCCGCTGGCGCGGCGGGAGTTCATCCAGGTTCTGATCGACGCGCTGAAGTCCGACGGCTCCACGGCTTTGCTCTCGTCGCACATCGTCACCGACGTAGAGGAGGCCTGCGACAGGCTGGTGATTCTGGGTGCCGGGAAGGTCCTGCTCGACTGCCCGCTGGAGGAGGCGCGGCAAGCGCACAAGCTGACGGATTCGAAGTCGCCGCCGCCCGGAGGTGTCGCGGTCGGCTCTTTCGCGGGCAAAGGGCTCACGCGGCTGACGTTGTGGCGGCTGCCGGCAGGAGCCAGCGAGGGCGGGTCGGCCGCCGCCGAGCCGGCCAGTCTTGAAGACGTGGTCCTCGGCTACCTCGCCGCGGGGCGAGGCACGACCGGCCTTCGGCTCAACTGAGGGGACCAAATGCGGACCCGGATCATCCTGACGCTCAAGCAGCACCGCTTCGAAACCGTCGCGATAACGGTCCTCTGTCTGGGGGTGGGGATCGCGGCCCTGGTCGAGGCGTGGCGTCTCAACTCCCTCAACTTCCCGACCTCATGTCTCATGGGTGGCCGGGTCCCCTACTACTTCAACGCCGCGCCCACCGCGTGCGTGCTGGCCAGCCAGAGATTCAACGACATGGCCAACGGTACGGACATGTCTTTCGTTCGCATGTTCGAGCAAATCCTGCCCTTCATCGCCGGCATCGTTATGGGCGTGCCGATCGTGGCGAGCGAGATCGAGACGGGTACCGCTCCGCTCTCCTGGGCGCTCGCCGGCTCTCGAGTCCGCTGGCTTCTCGGCAAGATGCTGGCCGTGATCCTGCTGCTCGTGCCACTCCTCGTCTTCGTCGGTCTCGCCGCCGACGCCCTCCAGGGCGCGATGGCCCCCGGCCTCGACCCGCACGCTTCATTCGACTACTACGCCGCCCGCGGGGTCTTCATGGTCTTCTGGGGCCTGGCCGCATTTCTCGGAACGGTCGCACTTAGCACGATCTTCGGACGAACGATGCCGGCCATTATGGTGGCGCTCTTCCTGTGCGTGTTCGCCAGAGGACTGTGGGAGCTGTCGTGGAGCCACACCCTGCTGCGCCAGTTCGCCGTGCTGGGCGATCAGAACACGTACGGGACCCCAGACCTCTGGGTATACCAGACCGACGAGCTCTACCTGAACGGCCAGGTATGGACCGGGGACATCAACCTCTGGTACGAGCAGCACGCATTCTTCGGTCCCACGCCTGACGCGTCGGGCGTAGTGCCCAATTTCGTCGAACCCGTGGACCCCGGCCCTCCGCCCGAGCCGAAGACGTACGTGATCCACGGCGACCAGTACTGGCTCGTAGCTGCCGTCCAGAACGCGGTTCTACTGGCCGGCTCACTCTTCTGCGCCGCCATCGCTCTCATGTGGGTTGGGCGGCGCAAGCCGTATTGACGGCCCAGACCCATCCGCGCCAAAAAGGCAGGCCCGTGATCGTCCGCGGGCGCTGCGCGCCTCGGATCTCGTTCAGTAGCTGACGAAGCCCCAGCCGATGGCCCAGACGGCGTAGGCATTCGTCGCGACAGAGATCGCCGCGGCAGTCCAGGCGAGCTTGGACGCGCCTCGCTCGAAGACCGTTGCCAGGACGACGAAAAGGAGTGGCTGGACGTCCAGGCTGAATCGGTACCCGAACTGCGACAGCCCGATGTTGCCGTGGGTAATGATCGGGATCGAGGCGAGGCCAATCCCGAGCGCGGCGTAGACGACCCGACGGTCCTGGAGCCGTGCCCGGACCAGCCAGGCCAGGACTGGGGTTGTGAGGAAGAGCGAAAGGCCAAACCACGACGGCTTCAGGTACGGCGCCTCCTCGACGAAGTTCCAGCTCCGCAGGAAGATCGCGTACAGCTGTCGCGGGATGTAGTAGATCGAGAGGATCCCGTGGTCCCTGTAGATCGGGTCCTGGAGGACGCCGGGGATCAGGACGTACCCCATGGGGAGCGGCGATCCAAACCTGTCGTAGTCGTAGAGCATGTTGAAGGCTTCGGGGATCGCCAGTCCGATCCCAAAGAAGAGCGTCACCGCGAGCGCGCGCCACCGATCTTCCGGGAGACGAAGAGGCCAGCCCAGTCCGAGCAGCATCGCGAGGTAGAACGGAGCGGTCAGGCCGACCGGCAGCCGGGAGACGGTCGCGCAGCCCAGAAGGAGCCCCACGAGAAACGGTCCTCGGCGGCTGAGCGCGGGCAGGAGCGCGGCGGTCGCGAACATCACGGCCACGGATTGGCTGAGTAGCCAGGCCGATCCCGTCTCGGAGGAGAACCAGAGGACGGTTCCGAAACCGAAAACGGCGGTGAGCATCCAGCGCGAAGTCGAGGACAGGCGGAAGTGACCGAGGACGAGCCACATCAGGCCTACGGAGATCCCGCCGAAAAGCGAGGACGCGACCTGCTGGTGGAAACCGGTGCCGAAGATCGCGACGAACGGCGTCAGCAGGATCGCCGGCATCGGCGGGTAGGCAACGTACCAGACGCCGTCCTTCGGGATGAGCTCGTTGAGCCACGAAGGCGCTTCGGTCAGGTAGGTTCGCCCGTGAAGGAAGGCGTCGGACAGGCGGACGAAATAGTCGAAGTTGTTGGCGTCCCGCGATGAGGTGAAGAGGTAAACCGCGGAGGCGGCGACCATAACCAGGAGAGCGACAGCGATTTCCGGAACGGCTCCGAGCGCGGCCAGTCGTCGGGCGGCGGCTGTCCCTCCAAGCAGCCGGGTGAACGGCGACTCGGCGCCCGCCGGTCCGGGGCGGGTACGTGCAGGCAGCGCCATGGCCGGATGATAGTGCAGTCGTAGGGCTGGGTCGTCGCGGCTCCGGTCGGCGATGATGGGGTGGCAGCCGTGCCAGCTGGACCAGGCCCCGACCTGTACGAACAGGGCCGCAGCTGGTCGCTGCCGCCCCCGGATGACGGGATCGAGGCGGCGATCGGCCGAATGTGACGACGTTATGCTGTCGCAGTGAGCGCCTTGCGCGGGATGGTCGGTCCGAGAATGGCCGACCGGCCGAACGCCGCGAACCGTCGCTACGCGGCTGCGGCGTCTGGCGGGCCCCCAGCCTCCGTTACTGAGAGCAGCGGAGACGGTCGCCGTATCCGCGTCGAGTGGTCCAGGTGGCACATCGGACTCCCGCGGGACCTCATCGAGATCCTCTGGCTGTTCGTCACTCTGCGGGTCGCCATCTCGCTCTTCGGAGTTCTTCTCTGGTTCACCAACGGTCTCCCGGGCCCATGCCATTTCGAACTCGCCCGCGACGGCTGGACGCTGTTCCCCCCTCTCGACAATCAAGGAGCCGCGTTCCCGCTGGTTGGGGTGTGGCAGCGCTGGGACGCCTGCTGGTACACCAACATCGCCACCAACGGCTACGCGATTGACAACGCGGTCAACTTCTGGCCCCTCTTCCCGGCATTGACCGCCATCGTGGGACGGTTGATCGGGGGCGACATGGCGCTCGGAGGCATCATCGTGAACTCCGTCGCCTATGTCGTGGGCATGGTCGGGCTGCTGCGCCTCGTTCAGCTTGACTTCGGTCGCCGCGTAGCCAGCCGAACCGTCCTGTTCCTCTCGGTGTTCCCGACCGCCTTCTTCCTCCTTGCGCCATTCACCGAGGCAGTGTTCCTCGCAGGTGCGGTCTGGGCCATCTACGCGGCCCGTCAGCGACGCTGGGTCCTGGCCGCGGCGGCCGGCATCCTGGCCGGGACGGCCCGAATACAGGGCGTCTTCCTCGTGCTTCCAGTCGGCTGGGAAGCACTGATGGCGTGGCGGAGCGCACCCGACATTCAGGCGAGCCAATCGATCATGCACGAGCGGCTGAGGCGGCTGTCCCGGTGGTGGACTCTCAGCTGGCGTGAGCTCGTCTTGCCACCGGTCGCGGTCATAGCTCCCGCCGTGGGCTTCCTCGCTTTCTTTGCCTTCGCGGCCGCTGTCGCGGGCCAGACGCCCCTGGACACGCAGGACGCATGGGGCGGCAAGAACTTCCACCCCCCGTGGGACGTCGTGGTCGCATCCTGGAACTGGGCCCTCGACCGCCACGATCTGCTGCAGTTGATCAACCTTGGCTCGCTGCTCCTCTTCGGAGTCGGTGTCATCGTCGGCCTCTTCCGCCTGCCCGCGACGTACAGCCTGTACGCTGCGCCGCAGATCCTCCTGCTTGCCACACGAATCCAGCCGACGCCGCTCACTTCGACTGCCCGCTACGTGCTCGTCATCTTCCCTGTGTTCGTGCTCCTGGCTCTCGCGGGCAGGAACCGGCGATTCGAGCGAGCGTGGCTGCTGCTCTCCGTTCTGCTGATGTCCTACCTGCTGGGCATGTTCCTCCGGGGAGACTACGTGGCCTGACCAATGACTCGCACCGTGCCTCCGTCCTGCTCCGGAACGTTGGGCCGCCTCCACATCATCCACGTGGACCTCGACGCGTTCTTCGCCGCGGTGGAGCAGCGCGACCGCCCCGAGCTGCGCGGCAAGCCGGTGATCGTCGGCGGCGACCCGCGGTCCCGCGGCGTCGTCAGCACAGCCAGCTACGAAGCGCGCAAGTTCGGGGTGCATTCGGCGATGCCGCTCCGGACGGCGCTCGTGCTCTGCCCGGGCGGCGTCTTCCTGCCGGTGGATGGGGCCAAGTACCAGCGCGTCAGCCGTGAGGTGATGGCCGTGCTGCGGCGGTTCACGCCGGCGGTCGAGCAGGTCTCGATCGACGAGGCGTTCTTGGACGTCGCCGGCTCGGAGGCGCTGTTCGGGCCGGCGCCGGAGATCGGCCGTCGCATCAAGGCGGAGGTGGTGGCGGCCACCGGCCTGACCGTTTCGGTCGGCGTCGCCACGACCAAGCTCGTGGCCAAGGTTGCCAGCGACCTGCGCAAGCCCGACGGGCTGGTCGTGGTCCGGCCCGGGGAAGAGGCCGCCTTCCTCGCCCCGCTCGAGATCCGGCGGCTGTGGGGGATCGGACCCAAGACGGCCGAACGGCTGCACGGCCTCGGGATTCGAACGATCGGCGAGCTTGCGGCGCTGCCGCCGGAGACGCTCAACCGAGCCCTCGGCGATCACGGCGCCACGCTCCACGATCGGGCGCTCGGCATCGACCCGGACCCGGTGATCGGCGGCGGCGAGGCGGCCAAATCGGTCAGCCACGAGACGACCTTCGCGGTCGACGTGACGGACCCGGCCGAGATCGAACGCACGCTGCTGGCTCTGACCGAAGGGGTTTCAGCCCGACTGCGGGCGGCCGGCATCCGCGCCGGAACGGTGGCGGTCAAGATCCGGGATTCGCACTTCCGGACGATCACCCGGCAGAAGCAGCTGCCGGAGCCGTCGGACCTGACGGAGCCGATCTGGCGGGCGGCCCTGGAGCTGACCCGGCCCGAGGTTCGCGGTAAGAGGATCCGCCTCCTCGGCGTGGCGGCGACTCAGCTGGGTCAACCTGAGCAGACCGGGATGTTCGAGGTCGTGGACTCCAAGCAGCGGCGCGTGGTGGATGCCACGGACGCGGTCCGGCGGCGCTTCGGCGATCGCGCCGTCACCCGCGCCAGCCTGCTGCACCG
>JBEKPL010000069.1:0-13200 GCA_049520815.1 Candidatus Limnocylindrales bacterium | reverse complement strand
GTCACCGGCTACTTCACGCCCGACATGAGCGGCGCCACATACCACGCCCTCACTCCGGCCCGCATCCTCGACTCCCGCGATCACACCGGCGGACTGGGTATCTTCAGCTCCCATGTGGCCCAGACGTTCGGGGTCACAGGGCAAGGTGGGGTCGCCGCCAATGCCATCGCCGTGACCGGCAACCTGACCGTGACCCAGCAGACCAGCGGGGGCTTCCTGTACATCGGCCCCATCCCGATGAACAACCCGACCAGCTCGACTCTCAACTTCCCCGCTGGCGATGACCGGGCCAACGCGGTCACGGTGGCTCTCGGTGCCGGAGGCACTCTGTCCGTCACCTATGCCGCTCCTATTCTTGGTCCCACCGCCCAGGTGATCTTCGATGTGACCGGCTACTTCACGCCCGACATGACCGGCGCCACCTATCACCCCCTCACTCCATCGCGCATCCTCGACTCGCGCGATCACACAGGCGGGCTGGGCATCTTCAGCTCCCATGTGGCCCAGACGTTCGGGGTCACAGGGCAAGGTGGAGTCGCCGCCGACGCCATCGCCGTGACCGGCAACCTGACCGTGACCCAGCAGACGAGCGGGGGCTTCCTGTACGTCGGTCCCAACTTGATGAACAACCCGACCAGCTCGACTCTCAACTTCCCCTTCGGCGATGACCGGGCCAACGCGGTCACGGTGGCTCTCGGTGCCGGAGGCACTCTCAGTGTCACCTATGCCGCTCCGACTCTGGGTCCCACGGCTCACGTGATCTTCGATGTGACCGGCTACTTCGTGCCAGCGGGCGGGTGAGACCGGTCACTACGCAGCCATCGTGACGGTGATGAGCGGGCTCGCTCACTCGCGTGCGGGGCGCCCGCTGATCCAGGCCAATCCGGCTCTACTTGCTCCCCTCTCTGCGCCGATCCAGGCGTTCTACACGCCGGAGTTCGGTCCAATTGACCGCAGCGGTGGCTACCGATCTATTCGTGAGGACCCACGACGCACCCGCCAGACAGGAAGCCCAGGCCACGCTTGACACCAACGATCCGCACCCCTAGCCTGATCGGTACCACGTTATCCGATATACAGCGATAAGAGGTAGCTACCACCGATGGGCGGTCGGATCAGAACTCAGCTTCTCAAGGGGACCACGACGCTGCTCGTGCTGACCGTGCTCCGCGACGGCGAGCTATACGGCTACGAGATCGCGCAGCGGATCAGCGAACGGAGCAGCGGCGCGTTCGCCCCGAGCGAGGGGTCGCTCTATCCGACTCTTCATGCCCTCGAGGCTGACGGGGCGCTCCAGGCAAGCTGGCGCGATAGCGACCGTGGACCTCGTCGCCGCTACTACAAGATCACGAAGACGGGGCTCGGCATGCTCGAGGAGCACGCCAACGAATGGGCTGCCTTCTCACTCGGCATGGCCCGCGCCGTCGGGGGAGCGAACCAGTGATTGCCCTGCTACTGCTCATCGTCGGCGGAGGCGCGTTTCTGATCGCCTCGGTCGCACTGGTCGGGCGCAGCGAACGTCGGCTCGGCACAGGGCCTGAGGAGTCGGGCTCACCGGTCGCGCCCGGGCAGACCGGCGCCAGCGAGATATCGACCTTCCTCGATCGAGTGGCGGCCGAACTGCGCCTACCGGCGGCCGACGTCGCCGAGGTTAGAGCGGAACTCGCCGATCACCTGCGAGACTCGATCGCCTCGCTCGAGGCCGCGGGGTTCGAGACCGAGAGGGCCATCCGCGAGGCCCTCGGACGCCTCGGGCCGCCCGCTGAACTCGGCCGCCAACTGCGAGTCGCCCATCAATCGACCAGACGGCTCCTGGCCGGCGCCGGTGGAGGTGTCTTCGCCGCGGGCGGCGGCTTCGTGCTCGGCTATTTCGGCGGGGTAGTACTGGCTCTGCTGGGGTTTGTAGCAGTGTCCGCCGTGGTGGCCTTCCTAGCCGCCGTAGGCGTCCACCTGCCGGGCATCTTCGCGAACGATGATGGGGCCACCGTCAACTCGCTCCTCTACGCCACGTCTATCGCGATGGCGGCCGCCATCGCCACCCGCTACGCAGTCCGCACCTCGGCCGGCCTGAGCCGGCGCGCGCCGCGCACCGTCGCGATCTTCTGGGCCGTCGCCGGCGCGCTCGTGTTCGGTTGGCTGGCCATCTTCGAGATGCGCGGTCCGCAAAGCTGGCCGAGCGTCGCGGTCGAGCTGTGCATCCCGGTCGTCGCGGTCGCGGGAGCGTTCGTTCGCATCGAGCGACCGATGCCCCACGTCGGTCGTTGGGCCCTCATCGTGGCGACGATCAGCCTCGTCGTCTTGTCACTCGGCGTCTTCACTTTCAGCGTCTCGTCCACCAGCGGGAGCGCCCCGCTTCCCAGCCTGGTCGTTTGCTCGGAGCCCGATCAGAGCACGTCGTGCCAGCCCGACCTCCACCTAGACGCCGTTGCCCCGATGGCACCCGCGCGCTGGCTGCCAAGTGGCTTCCCTCTGAGTAGCGGTGGGTACGGATCTGATGAGACGTCAGGGACCAGATTCGACGACCAGGTGAGCTCCGGGCAGTCATCTCTGCCCGTCGCCCGGGTCCTCTCGTACTGGACTGACGTCCGATTCGAGGCATGGCACGCGCTTCCGATGGACGCACCGGGTCCGGGCGGGATCGACACGCGGTACTCGGCGCCATTCGCCTTACAGCCCGCAGTCTCCAGGGGCAACGACCTCACGGCGGTCTTCCATTTCGAGCGGCTCCGAGACGCAGGCTCGTGGTGGGTCGTACTCACCGCGGTCGGTCCGGATGGACATCGCTACAGGCTCGATGACGGCCAGGGCGGCAACAGCTACTTCAGCGGGTCGGCCTGGGACTGGCTGACGGCGCCGCAATGAACCGCAGCGATGCGTCGGGAGGTGTGCCCTCATTCGCAAACGAACGCAAACGACTTCTCGCGGCGGTTGAGGATCTGGACGGCGCTAGCGCAACCGGCCCGGTCATCTTCCGTCGGATGCAAGAACGAGCGACCGGCTCCGATTCCGGAGAGAGACCCGAAGCCGGTCTGAACCAGGGCGACCAGAGCCTCCTGTATCCCGCCCTGCACAGCCTGGAGGCCAGCTGGCTGGTCCACGCCACGTGGCAGTCGGACGCCAAGGGCATCCCGCACCGCACCTACCGAAGGCGGCGCCTGCTGCCGCGGCGACTCGTCGGAACTCGGCGGAGCTGATCCCGCCTCAGTCACTCGGGCGTGACCCTTCCCCCCAGCGAGGACGCGGCCGACGGCGCGATTCGCGCTGGCTGCCCCGGAAGCCTACGAACAATCACCACTAGCGATTAATTGGCCCGACCATCGCAGGCTCGCATCCTGCCTCGGTCTCGATTCCTCTCGCACCGACCAATCGCGCACGACGGTTTCATGGTAACGCTTGTCCAGCGCCGCCACGACATCTTGGGATGACCACTGGCGCGTGCCGCGGTCGTCGCCGATGATCCCGGCCTGGCGCCGGCCAGCTCGAGCGGCCGCGTCGGGGCCATACCGCCGGGTGGGATAATGCGGCCTAAGCGAGGGAGGCTCTGACACGCGGCCTACACCCTGGCCGCCTGGACCGCGCCGAGCCACTGGCGAGACCGACCCATTCCGCTGGGGCGTCACTGCGCCCTGATGGAGGGTTCGATGAGATCCAGATCCCGGTTGCTGTCGATCGGTCTGCTCGCGCTCCTGTGCCTCGCCCTGCCAGCCATCTGCATAGCCGCAAGTCCGCACGTCGGCTGGGGCGGCAGTGCCCAGCCGCCAGCCGGCCCCAGAGCGCAGGTGGTGCTCCCCGGCGGACCCGCCGTTGCGGCACCTGCCCTTGTGCCCGGGGCATCGGTCCTCACCGTCGGCGTCGCTGATTCCTACGCCTACGCCTCGTCGGCGGGTGCGACCGTCGTGTACGTGAACGCCGGGGCCGGTCAGTACTCCTACAACTCGGGCGGCGGGGGCCTCCTGACCGCGCTCCCGCTCCCGGCGGGGGCCACGATCTGGCAGGTCGACGCCTACGGCTACCGGATGACCGCAGGCACTCAGTGGTGGTATCTGGACGATGAGAACACGATGGCCGGGGGCACGCAGTCCACGGTCGAGGCGACGAGCCCCAGCGGCACGGGCTTGCTCCAGACGACCATGACCTTCGCGAGCGGCCTGACGCTGGCCGTGGGCCATCACTGGGTTGTTAGCCTCTGGCCCAACAGCAGCACCAGCGGCTATGTCGGGGCGATCGTCCAGTACACCCTGCCGACCCTCTCGTTCGTGCCGCTGACACCGACCCGCATCCTCGACTCCCGCAATGGGACGGGGCTCTCTGGCCCCTTCAGCTCACACGTGGCGCGGACCTTCCAGGTCACCGGAGGGGGAGGCGTTCCTGCCGGTGCCAGGGCGGTGACCGGCAACCTGACGGTGACGCAGCAGACCAGCCTCGGCTTCCTGTTCATGGGCCCGATCGCGATGGACAACCCGACAAGCTCGACGCTCAACTTCCCAGCGGGCGATGACAGGGCCAACGGTGTCACGGTCGCTCTCGGTGCCGGAGGCACCCTCTCGGTCACCTATGCCGCGCCCATCCTTGGGCCCACCGCCCACGTCATCTTCGATGTGACCGGCTATTACCGGTAGGCTTCGGAGGTCTTGCGGTTGAACCTAACACTGGCGCGTACGCCGTTGGTCGTCTCGCGGCGGGTACTACCTCTCCGCCGGCTCGACCCCGGCGACCGATCTTGGCGCCAGCTTCGTCCGCAGCCAGGCGTTGGCAATATCGAACGCAGGCATGCCCTCACCAAGCTTCTCCAGGGCGGTGGACTTGGCGGGTTCCACGAGATCGGCGACGAGTTGGCTAGCGCGCAACGTGACGGTTTCCGGATCGTCTGGCTCCGGGGGCTCGACGCCATCGAGTTCGGCGAGATGCATCGCGGTGACCGCGAGTTCCTGACTGCGTCGGAGTTGCTGATCGAACGCGGCGGCGATATCCGGGAAGAGAGCGCCGTGTCCGTCCAGGTAGCGGGCCTCGACCGTCGAGCGTGCCTCGCGAGTCGCGAGCAGCTCGTTCACCCGTTGGATCGTGAGACCGCGACACTGGGCGAGACGGCGTAGGTACGACTCGTCAGCCAGGCGTTCCTTGCGGCGGTCGCACAGGAGCAAGGCCAGCTGAGAGGCGAAGAAGGCTTCGAGCAGGACCTCCCGATCCAGGCTCGGCGGGATGGCGGCGCCAGTTGCGGGGGTTGGCCAGAAGCTGGCTCGGGTCCTCGTCGCCAGAGCCCACGATCCGGGAGCGCCAGGGCGTGCTCATGCGGACCTGGCCCGCGCGGCCGCGACCCACTCATCGTGGCCCTCGATCGGTATCCTGGTTGCTAGCGCGTGTCCAACTCCTGTCGGGCGCGCTTACCACCACTTCTGGCAAGGCCAGCGCCAGGCCGTGGGCGTTAGTAGGTTGACCGCCGCTCGCACGCACCTCATTGCCGCGGTGTTTGCGACAGGCGATCGCTTGGCTGACGAGTGCGGCGAGGGCAAGCGCTCGGAAACTGCCTTGCAGAGACGCCGACCGATGTGTGCTCTCGCCAGGTCGGACGCTGCCCGTGCTTGAGGCTGGTGCCCATTCGAGACGGGTCGGAACGGGCCATCTGGCTGTTCCTGCCTGCAGGTTGTCGAGAGACCAGCTCGGCTCCGGCTCCGCCGTGCTGTCTAGTGCCTGTGCCGGACAAGCTCACTGCGGCGGGGTGTCGATCAGACGGCTGGCGACGGCGAAGGTGAGGCGCTGGGGGATACGGGCGTCGCGGTGGGCTCCGCAGTCGGCGTGGCCGTATTCATAGCCGTTCGAGTGGCGGTAGGCGACGGGGAGGGCGAGGAAGAGGGCGAGGGCGAGGAAGAGGGCGAGGGCGAAGTGGTAGGCGACGGCGAGGCAGAAGCACAGGCAAATGGAGGCATTGTGGCCTGATCGGGAGTCGGGCCAAGCGCGATCGCCAATCTCACGAACCGGTCGCCATCGGCAGCCCATACCTGGCCTGAAGCGGCGACCAATGTGCTGTGTGGACCGAAGGAACCGGGCATCGGCACGGCAGGACCGTATGCCGCACCGGTGGTCATGTCCAGCCGATAGATCCCGCCATACTTCGTGCGTATCCAGGCGGTATCACCGAGCTCGAAGGGGAGCGCGTCGTCCAGCGTCATGGTTTGACTGCCGAGACACTCGCCGTTGAAACGGGTCAACTCCGATGCGTGCCCATAGGGTGGGACGTCCCGCTCGAGCCAGCAGGTCGAACCGATTCCGAGCACGCGGGAGCCGTAACCTACCGTCGCGGGCACCTCCCGAAACCCGTGCGAAAGCTGATCAAAGGCGCTTACATAACCATAGGTTCCCGGGGCAGACGCTATCCAGATCGAGCCGCACGCGACCTCATAGCCCGACCAAGCACCCCACTTGGTGCCGCCAGTCTCGGGCAGAGGTCCATCTGGGCTGACCTCGTGCAGGCCGGATGCCGTCTCAACCCAGATGGAGCCAAGAGCGTCCCCGACAAGGCTAGCTTGACTGAACTCACCAGTCACCGCGGCAGAGTCCAGATCGAGTCGCTGGACCTCTGAGTCGCTCCACTCGATCCAGAGCGCGCCATGAACGATGAGGGCGTCGGCGTGGAGCTGGATGCATGCGCCCTGGCAGGGGGGGTCGGGTCGTGCGACTGGGTACGTCTTGACAACCATGGCTGTCGCGAGGTCTATGGCGGTGACCGTAGCCTCTGTCCCTACCCCACACACGACGTAGAGCCGCCCGTCCGCTGTGGCCGTTGGACCAGCATCGACGCAATCGACGGCGGCAAGAACATCGGTTGGTGAGGCAGAAGCCGCCTCGGACGCCAACGCCGACTCGGCCAAAGAGGCCGTCTGGGTCGGCGAGGCCGAAGCGATCGGAGGCGCCGCTACTTGGGCGATCCGAGGGCTGGACGACGCCGTGGTTCGAGCCTCTGGCGAGCCGACCATTGCGCCAAGGGCGAGACCCCCAACGATGATCAGCACTAGGCCGGCGGCCCCTGCAGCGGCAAACATACACTGCGACGGCAGCGTCAGACCTGCCCAACTGCGTCCGACCCGAGTGGTCGCAGCCCATTCGATCCTGCCCTCAACCCAGGCTCGTGTCCGCTGCGAATACCGCTCGATCACCGCCAGTTCCCTCCCTCAGCCCGGGTCTCAGTAGTGTGGCACGGCCCCATCTTCGGACGACGCGCTCAGGAACGTTTGTGTGTCGGCATCGTCCTGGGTGAGCTCCCGGACCCGCACATACCGAGCGTGATCGGCGCGCCAGAAGGGGCATGCCCGCGGAGACCGCGACCTACAACCGAAGGAGCTTCGACCACCGGGGTGAAGGGCCTGTGTCGGAAGTCCCTGAGGAGTGGAACCTCCGACCGAACATGCCGGATCGTGGTGCTAGGTTGACGGCTGATCCGACTCTATGGCTTGAGTGCCATTGCCCGCGCTCCGTGTTGAGAAGCGTGGTCGATCGGGCCCGCGGGGAAGCAGGCCGACTTGCGAACCTGTGCTGTGTCACGCCGGTCTATCTTGTGGAAGGTCGTCGGCGCCTTCGCATGCTGGAAACGAACGTCGCTTGGACCCGGTCTGAGCTGGGTTGCGCATCACGAGCCTGCCCGTCTAGCCTGAGGCCCGGCGTGTAGCCGATCAGATGGGTGAGAGAGCACACGTGAACGAGCCGGCTGACGAACTTGCGGGTCCTCGCGGTTTCGGCCGAATACACGATTGGGCGGCGGACTCACTTGAGCGCATCCCGCCTGAGGCCTGGCCCTTCATCCTGCTGGCCCTGTTCGCGGTCGTGGCCAACGGACCGATGGTCCTCTCCAGTGGGTCGCTGTACCTGCTGCTCCTGCCCAACCTTGCGGCCGAGGCGCTCATGCCGGCAGCGATCCTGATCGGCTGCCACGATGCGTGGCGGTCGGCCCGGTTGCTGCTGCTGGGGGCAATCGTGTGGACTTCCATTCCGTTGGGCTTGGATGTGATCTCGTGGGGACTTGCCTCGGGCCTCCAGATTGCACGGGACCTGGCGGACCTGGTCTCGGTGGCCGGACCGGCTCTTGTCGCCATCGGGTTGATGCAACGCAGACGGACCGAGACCACCTGGCCCAAGGCTCTGGTCGCGCTGACCCTGATCGCCACGGGCGCGCTGTGCCTGCTTGCGGCGAACAGTGCGATCAGTGTCGTCTCGGGGACCACGATAGAGGTGGACCCTGACTACCCCTGGTTCGTCGCCGTCGTGGCTCTTCGGCCGTTGCAGATACTGACCGTGGGCGCACTCGCCTGGTCGAGCCTGGCGGCGGTCCGGGCCTGCGAGGCGCCGCGTAGGTTCTGGATGTCGGTCTTCGCAGGCTCGGCCGTGCTGCTAGGCGTTTTCATTCTGTCGATCGCCCTGGAGAACCTCGCGCTGGACTCCGCGGCCTTGGGCTCTGGCACATACCCCGCTTTCTTCAACCAGATCGTCTTGGTGGACAGTCTGGGTGGCCTCGTGGGCATGGTGCTTCTCTTGATCGGCTTTGCTCAGGGCCTGCCCGCGGCCGTCACCATGGCGGGCGGAGACGAAGCCGTGGCGACCATCGCCGACTGACCACGCTCCGTGCCCGGAGGCGACGGATCGCTCGCGGGTGGGCTCGCGCGACTGCTCGGATGCGACTCTATGACTGCCATGAAGAGGGCCCCGCTGGTGGAAAGTGGGTTCTCTACGGAACCAGCACCAGGAGGCCCAGCACATGTTGTACGCCGGATTGGACCTGTCGCGCCAGAGGCTCGAAGTATGCGTCCTAGACGAGGACGGTCGGAGGGTCGAGACCCTCGCCGTCCGGCCCGACGCCGACGCCCTGCGCACGCTGGCGGCGCGGATCGCTCGTTACGGTGAGCCCGT
Organism: Candidatus Limnocylindrales bacterium; assembly: GCA_049520815.1. Lineage (GTDB taxonomy): Bacteria > Chloroflexota > Limnocylindria > Limnocylindrales > CSP1-4 > Fen-1039. The sequence goes on along the minus strand of JBEKPL010000069.1, from coordinate 4,305 downwards.
CAGCGCCGCGATCGAGTCGATGACCGGAGCCCGCTTCATCCACGACCAGCTCGAGCTCGCCGGCTGGGACGTCGACATCGCCGACGCGGTCAAGGTCAAGGGCCTGGCTCCCCTGGCCGCCAAGACGGACAAGATCGACGCGCATGTGCTGGCCGAGCTGGCCCGACGCGATCTCGTGCCGGCGATCTGGCTGCCCGACCCATCGGACCGCGCCGAGCGCGAGCGGGCTCGCTTCCGTCTCCACTTGGTACGCCATCGAACCGCTCTGAAGAGTCGTATTCATGCCACGCTCATGACCTTCGGTCACCCGGTGCCGGTATCGGACCTCTTCGGCCTGCGCGGGCGCGAGCTGCTCGACTCGCTCACCATCCCGGAGCCGTGGGCGACGACGTTGGCGCGCAGCCTCGCTCTCGTGGACGAACTAGAAGGCGAGATAGCCCGCTGTGAAGCTGAGCTGCGCCGCCTCGGCGCCGACCATCCATACGTGGCGCTGCTCACCAGCATCCCCGGCATCAGCTGGATCTTGGGCTACACCATCGCATCGGAGATCGGTGACATCAGCCGCTTTGCCAGTCCGAAGAAGCTTGCCGGCTACACCGGGCTATGTCCCCGCGTGTACCAGTCCGGCCTGGCCGACCGGCGTGGCGCGCTGGCCAAGAATGGCCCGAAGTACCTGCGCTGGGCCCTCATCGAGGCGGCGACACAGGCCATCCGCGACCCACGCTATGGCGCGCGCTACCAACGAACCAAGCGCCGGCTCGGCAAGCAGCGAGGCAGCAAGATCGCTCGAGTCGAGCTCGCCCGTGAGCTCACGACTGCGATCTGGTACATGCTCACGCGCCAGGAGCCGTTCCGAGCGGTAGGCCCCACATGTGGTCTGGTCGCCTGACGACCCTCTATGACTTGGGCCGCCGCTTTCTCCCAGCTAGCCTGATCCTCCCCGCGAGGAGGCCGATAGAGACATGAGAAGCGCATCTCGCTCGCACACCCGGGCGCCCCCGGGAAGCCCTTGACACGCGGGGCCCTCTTCATAGAGACCACATCGTCGATGATTGGGCTAGGCGGACTGCCACGGGGGCGTAGATCAAGGAGGTGGTTTCCGCGTGCGCGTTCCTCCCGCGACAGAACTCTCGCCAACGGCGCCGCTCTGTCGCATCACGTCGAGATGAGACCATGGCCCCTAACTGATGCTGCCCGCCCTCTATGCTAGTGAGGCCAGGGTCGGGTCGCCCATGGTGAACCCGCCTCTGATTCCCATGCGTGCCGGAAGGGGACTCCCATCGTGATAGACGAGAACAAGCGGAATATTCACTACTTCGAGGCCGACTCGATGGCACGGCTCTTCGACTCGTTGCAGGCCTGGCAGAACGAGAACGAGAAGCGTTTCCTCTCGATCTGCATAGAGATCGATCACGACAAGTTCTGCTGCATCGCACTGACCAACCCCACTGAGGTGGTAATCACAGACGCGAGTGGCGCCTGGAAGGCTAACGTGACGACCAGAGGTGGACTGTACGTGAACACCCAACTGGGCTGACTCGCGCCGCCAGCGTTGCGGCCCACTGGATACATTCGCGCACGCTGGCCAACGCGGCTGTGGTCGGTCTGGATCCGCCCCCAAGACTAACCTGGCTGACTTCCGCTAGCTGATGGCATCGGCAGGAGTCGCACTACCACGTTCTCTCCGCATGGATCCATGAGGGCGATCCGGACGGACGACTTGTCCCGGAAACCAACGGCGAAACCACCAAGCGGGCGCCAACCCGTGTTGTCGGACCCAGCGTTCACTTCGGTCGAGAAGGCGAGAGTCAAGTCATTCTCGCCGGTCTCTCTCTGGATCGCGTCAGCGGCAACGAAGATGGCGCTTCCGGTATCCAGATAGACGGGCTGGCCGGTGCGCTCGCGCAGCCGCTTCACGATTTCGTGGAGGCCTAGGGCGAAACCGGCCCACACCGTCAGCTGCTCAGCGCCCGTGAAAGCCAGTCCGTACAGCGTCGCGAGGTCAGGAGCACCCGGGCCGCAGACGGCCACGCCAGAACCTTCAATGCTGATGTTTGGAGGTTTGGGGGCGATCCTCACGCGGAGTGGACCGCCAACCGAGCCGAGATCCTCTTCAAGCTCAGAGGCACAACGAGCCCCGATTGGGACGCGGTCGGACTCTTGGAGCCCATCACCCAGAGTCATTAGTGGCGACAGCCCATTCGGATCTATCGGCACGTCGGGGAGGCCTTTCTCCGCCCGATAGGCTCGAATGGTCGCCTCCATAAGCGGCCAGGCGTCGTACTCCACGTTGAAACGCGGGTTCAGGCACCCAACCCACATTCCGCCCTGAGGATCCACCACCTCGTTGCTCGACACGACTCCGCCCTCCTTGCCAGTAGCCCTTTCCGCGAACTGCAGGATCATTGTCTACGGTCCGGCGTGGTCGAGACGGTGGCCAGCGCATGCTTCGCCCGAGCACGATCTACCTGGGCCGAGATATCAGCCGCGCGCCCGCTCTGCCATCCTAGCCCCGCGACCCAGGGCGACCAACCGTCCGCTAGTGACATTGGCGCACACTCGCCAACCAGGCTATTGCAGGACGAGGGTCAGCGCGGCCAGGACAACAGCCCCGATGGCGGAGCCCCCGACCGACACAGCCAGCCACTTCGCGGACTTGCGTAGCGTCCGGTACGGACCCGCATCCACGATCACGACGCGCGGCGCTACCCTGGCAGCAACCCACGACACCGAGAATCCCCACACCATCCCGACCATGAACATGGCGCCTAGCCAGACGACTGCCTTGTCAGAGGCAGTAACCCCTGCCTTGGAATATCCAGCCAGGAGCCTTCCCGTGACCGCTCCTACTCCTACCAGTGGCGTTACGAACCACAACAGGAAACCAGTCGGTGTATGCATCGCCAGTAACTCGCGCTCGTTGGCACGGTGCCGTTTGAGATACTCCTCCAGCCAGCCGACTTCGGCCCGGAAGACCTCCGCGTCCTCGCAGGCGACTTCGGAGTAGCTCTCCAAGTCCGGGTTGAGCCGGATTCGTATTTCCACCCTCAGACCGGAGGGGCCTTGGCTCTTCATCACGACGGCGCGAACGTCTGCACCGCTTGAGCGCTCCCACACGCCCGTCCAGTGATCGTCGCTCAATCCACCGTCAGCGAGTGCCACTGAGAACTGCGCACGCTCTCCGGCATGGTCGAGGTGCTCCTTGATGCGGGCGTCGTATTGCTCGCCGGTCTCCTTGGAGTAGCGCGACAGGTCTTTGCGGAGGCGGGCTTCCCTCACCGCCCTTTGAGCAGCCGCCATCTCCTGGAGACGCCCGGCCAGTTCGGCGAGAGCCTTCTCGTCTAGCGTGACATACGGGAAGTAGAGCGTCCGCTCGTGTCGCATCCTGACTCCCTCAGCCTGATTTGAGCCAAGGATAGCGTGCGTGGTTGTCACGGAAACGAGTGCTGCGCCGGATCGTAGCGAGGGGCCGACTGCCGGCCGCGCCTCTAGTGACATTGGCGCACACTCGCCAACGCCGGTGCTCTGTCGCATCGCAGCCTGGCGGCGTGACGAGGGCTCGATAGCCTTTCTCATTCAACTGGGGTAGCGCCGACAGCCAGGGCTGCCGCCCACTGGGTACATTCGCCAACGCTGGCCAACGCGAGCGCTCACTCGCATCGGGTCGGAGCGAGAGAGTTGGGCGGACACACCGTCACGGCCGAAGGGCGCCGGGGAGGCACCTGCCACGCCGCAGCCGGCGACGAGACCCGCGGTCGCGAGGCCGAGTGCAGACCCTTCAAACGTTCCAGCCGCGGCTCGTCGTGGTGCCATCGGCGTTACAGTTGCCTAACAGGCCAGGTGTACTGCTGGACCCGGGGAGGCAGCCCATGCGCACCATGCATCGCTTGCGGCGATTGACGGTTGGCATCATCATCATCTCACTCGCCGTCGGCGCGTGTGGGAGCACCCCAGGCCCGACCGGCCCAACTCCCTCGACCGCCACACCGGCCTCAACGTCGCCCGCGAGCGCCACGCCCACCGCGAGCGCGACGCCCGCCGCAAAGGCCTCCTCGACGATTGCCTGGCTGATCCCGAGCGAGACTCAGTCGCCTCGAAAGGCGTCGGTCGTGGTCGTGGGCGATGCCAGCGGCCGGGAGCTTCGACGTGTCCCGCTCCCGCACGAGCCAATGCAGCTCTACGAGACCAGGGCCAGCCAGACGGTGCTCATCCAGGGAACGGACACGTGGATGGTCACCAACCTCGCCAGCGGTGTCACGAAGACGCTGGCTTTCGGCGGCGCGAGTCCGCTCGACATCCACTCGA
>JBEKPL010000068.1:0-13640 GCA_049520815.1 Candidatus Limnocylindrales bacterium | reverse complement strand
CTGATCTCCACGAGCCGATTGGAGGGAACGACGAAGATGACGCCGTCCTCCAGGGCCTCCCGTTCCTCGACCACTCGAACGGGCAAGGTCGCGCGACGGGCGAGGATCTCGTGCAGATGGCTGGGGCGGCGGGGGTCGAGATGCTGCGCGATCACGATCGGCGCCGGGAAGTCGGCCGGCAGGCTTGTCACGAGGCGCGAGAGCGCCTCGATGCCGCCCGCCGAGGATCCGATCACGACGAGCTGAGATTCCTGAGTGACCGCAGGTCGCGCCACGATGTCCACATATTACGGTTGGCGACCGAGGAGTGGGCCCGTGTCCCGACCGGCCTGACCGACGAAGGCAGCGCAACGGTTTCATTGGCCGGGGTCCCTCGCCGCATTGGCCCGAGCCACGGAGGGTTCCCATCCTCGCAGGACCATCTGCCAACGGCCTCCCTTGCCAGGGTCAGGGCGAGCGTATGACCCGGACCCCAACCCTCGAGGTTCCCTGGCCGTGGACGCGACCCGCACCTCGACATGACGACGATGGAGATCATGATGGAGATCCAGGAGAACGGACAGGAGTCGTTCGAGGGGGCGCGCAGCGCAATTGACCGGGCTCGCACAAAGGGGTCCGAGGCCATCGGGCACGTGCCGGAAATCGCCGGTCAGGCGGGGCATCGAGCCGGGCAGGTCGCCGAACGGCTCCCGTGGGCGCTCGGCCGCGTCCGATCAGGCGCGCAGAGCACCGTGACCAGGCTCCAGACAGTGCCCGATTCCGGGCTGCGCCTGCTGGCGGCCGCCTCGATCGGTTTTGGCGCCGGACTCCGTCTCGCGGGCGCGCCGCGCCTGGCCACGCTGGCCGGCTTCGCTCCCGCGTCGATCCTCGGCTTCGCTATCGTGTCCCGCCCGAATGGAGTTCACCTGGAGCCGCACCCGGCTCTGCCGTAGCGCCGCGCCGCACTCGGGCATTCGCCCTCGGCACTCTCAGGGCAGGTAGGTCGCGGTCGGATCGACCTCACGCAAGTCCGCGCGGCGGAGCGCTAACCACGTCAGGTCCGCGAGTTCCGCGTTGAGTTTCGTGGCCGGGCGGGAGGCACCGAGCCTCCCCCGATGCATCAGCCTGCTCTTGGCCCGGTAGGCCCGCCGGGTCAGCGTGCCACCCCTGGCCACGGGATTGACGATTCCCAGATGCGACAGGGCCCTCTCCACCTTCTGGACCTTTCGCCCGGGGAAGCGCTCCGCGAGCGCCTCGAGAACCGCCCACAGGCGCGCGACGGCGGCGGACGGGTTCGGGTCACGGCACGCTTCGGAGAAGAGATCGGCGAGCACCTTCGCCTGCGGGTGGTCGGTGAAGGAGCCGATCATCCTGAGCAACTCCGCTTGCTCCGAGACGATGGGCACATCGGTGATCTTCCGGTAGTCCGCGCGAACGTACCTCGCTTCGAACTCCCCGTTTCCGAGGTCGACGAACGCTCCCAGCGGCCTGCCACGCCCGAACTGGCTGTACACGAGGGCAGACGCGGCGGCCATGACTCTGGGCGCCGTCGACGACATCGCTTCCTCGATCGTCGCCGCCTGGACTCCCCTATGCACCATGGCCACCATGTCCACGGTGGGAGTCTGCCAACTGGCGAACGCGAATTCGAGTCCGAAATGAGTCGCGAACGACTTCGCGGCTTCGTGCAAAGCGCAGTCTTCGGCGCGCACCGGAAGGATGGCGAACTCATCGAACCTGAGTTCATTGGGCACGTACAGCTGATCGAAGAACCATATGACTGTGGCCATGTTGCCCCCTAGATGACAGGTCTGGGCCGCGCTCGCCACTTTGGACGCTCATGCGACAGAAGGCCGGCCCGACCGTCCAGCGGCCTCGCCGACGTCTCCGGCGCCGATCCATTCGCGCATGGGCATCCTACGTCGAGAAGCGGCACAACATCCAACCGAACGTCGGTCCCCGTTCGTTCGCCCGACGCCGATGGGGTTTTCATCCTCGTGCGACGCCCGGGGCAGGTCCACCATCGAGATCGACCACGGATCGAAGGCTCCATAGGCTGAACAGCCTGATGCAGGCCCATCGTCCGCCGCCGGGAAGAAGAGCACCGTGACAGTTCAAGACCAGCGGAGCGTCACCACCGACGCACCGACCACCACCGAGTCCGGTGCCCTGAGCAACCGGACCGTAACAAGACGCCAGCTCGACTATCGGCCCAGCGGCAACGAGACAGCGCGCCGCATCGTCGTCCTCGTCTTCGGCCTGATCCAGATCGTGATCGGGCTGCGGATCGTACTCCTGCTTCTCGACGCCCGAACGGGCAATCTGCTCGTGTCGGTCATCAACAACATTGGCGGGGCTCTGATCGCGCCGTTCGAAGGGATCCTGCGCACCAACGCCCTTTCGAACGGGGGCTCCGTTCTCGATGTCGCCGCAATCGTCGCCCTCGTCGGCTGGACGATCGTCGAGTTGATCGTGATCTGGAGCCTGGGCGTCTTCCGGCACGAGTCCGCAGTCGCCTAGCCCGGCATTCTGTCGCCTGTCTACCTATCGAGAATGCGTCCGCCGCCGATCAGGTTTTCGGCTCGCGCCGCCACGAAAGAAGGACTTCCATGCTAGAAATCCCGCAAATGACCATCGTCACCTGGATCGTCGTCGGGGCGATCGCCGGCTTCCTCGCCAGTCTGATTTCAGGGTCCCGTGAGGGCCTGATCATGATGGTCGTGCTCGGAATCGTGGGCGCCGTCGTCGGCGGATGGATCGCCATCGACGTCCTCAAGATCTCCGGCGTGACCGGCGTCAACACCGAGAGCATCATCATCGCCGTGGCCGGGGCGCTCGTCGTCATCTTCGTCGTCGGCAGCCTCGGCGGCGGCCGGCGCCGCAGCTTCGGCTGGCGCTGATCCGAAGGGGCGCTCTTCCGGACGCCCGCCTCGTTCAACGAACCAGACAGGATCGGTCCCCACGGGGGCCGATCCTGCTCTTTGTGTTAGGTCCGCCCGCAACCCGAGAATCGGAACGGCCGCCGGTCAACCCGGCGGCCGTTCTGTGTGTCGGCGCTTGCGTCAGGCGGCGGTGGCGGGGCCGGCCTTCGCGGAAGCCGCCTCGGCCGCAACCAGCGCGACCTCCAGAGAGATCTTGATCTCGTCGCCGACGAGCATGCCGCCGGTCTCCATGGCCACGTTCCAGGTGAGGCCCCACGCCTTGCGACTGATCTTCGTCGCGGCGCTGAAGCCCGCGCGCCGACCGCCCTGCATGTTCGGCACGACCCCGCCGATTTCCGCATCGAGCGTGACGGGCCGCGTCTCGCCCCGGATCGTCAAATCGCCGTGGATCTTGTACCCGTCGTCGCTCCGTTCGATGCTCGTGCTCCGGAACACCAGCTCCGGGTAGGTGGCCACATCGAAGAAGTCGGCGCCGCGGAGATGCGCATCGCGAGCCTCCATGCCCGTTTCGACGCTCGATGCGTCAATATGCGCCACAACGGAGGAGCGCTCCGGGTGCTCCTCGTCGAAATCGACCTCCGTCGTGAACTTGCGGAACTGACCGTGGACGGTGGTCACCATCATGTGCTTGACGGCGAATTCGATCTCGGAATGGGCCGGGTCCAGGGTCCAGGTGTTCATCTCTTCAATCCTCAGGTTCTCGTGCTCTCGTGGACCCGAACTGGATCATTCACTAAGCAACTAACTGGAGTATAGTTGCTTAGTAAACAATCCGCAAGCGGAATCTGGAGGATCTTCTGATGGAGCAGCCGAACGACGTCGCGGGCGTGACCGGCCGGTCGCCGGTCGCGGTCGAGTCGACCCGGACGGGCCTGCCCGAGGCCCTCCGCGCCTCCTCTCTGGACCCGGTGGAGTCGCGGGCATGGCGAGCCTTCCTGCTGACGCACGCGCGTGTGGCGCGCCGCCTTGAGGCGGACCTGATCGCCAGGAACGATCTCCCTTTGGCCGAGTTCGACGTCCTCTTCCAACTCGCCCATGCGGACGGGGGCCGACTGCGTATGAACGAGCTGGCCGATCGAGTTCTCCTGAGCCGCGCCGGCATAACCCGGCTCGTGGACAGGCTGGTCGCGGACGGCCTCGTCGGGCGCGTCAGGTGCGCATCGGATGCCCGTGGCTTCTACGCCGTCCTGACGGACAGCGGGATGGATCGGCTCGAGGCGGCCGCGCCAGGCCACCGCGAGTCCATTCGGCGATTCTTCCTCGAGCGCTTCGACCGCTCTGAGCTCGAGCTGCTGGCCAGGCTGCTGGAGCGGACGGCTCTGGTCGAGTAGGGGCGGCCACCGTTCAGGCGCTATCGTTCGGACATGCCAACGCGAAGCGAGATCGTCGAGGTCTCCGGCAGGCGGGTCGCCATCAGCAACCCGGACAAGGTCTTCTTCGCCGGACCGGGCTACACCAAGCGCGACCTCGTGGCCTACTACCTGGCGGTCGCCGATGGCGCCCTCCGGGGCGCGGGCGGACGGCCGATGGCGCTCAAGCGCTACGTCAACGGCGCCGACGGTGACTTCTTCTTCCAGAAGCGGGCGCCCGAATCCAGGCCCGAATGGATCCGGACCGTCGAGCTGTCGTTTCCGTCTGGCCGAACCGCCGATGAAGTGGTGGTCGAGGACGCGGCCGGACTGGCCTGGATCGCGAACCTCGGTTGCCTGGATCTCAATCCCCATGCGGTCCGGGCGGACGACCTGGACCACCCGGATGAATTGCGCGTCGATCTGGATCCCGTGCCCGGAGTCCCGTGGGACGACATTCGCCGTGTTGCGCTGGTGGCGCGCGAGGTTCTGGCCGACCACGAGCTGGTCGGCTGGCCCAAGACTTCCGGCTCGCGCGGCATCCACGTCAACGTCCGGATCGAGCGGCGCTGGTCGTTCGACGAGGTTCGGCGGGCGGCTCTTGCCCTGGCCCGCGAGGTGGAGCGGTGCGCTCCGGAGATCGCTTCGAGCAAGTGGTGGAAGGAGGAGCGCCACGGCGTCTTCATCGACTACAACCAGAACGCCAAGGATCGGACCGTGGCCTCGGCCTATTCCGTCCGGCCCGTGCCGGACGCGCGAGTCTCGGCGCCGGTGACCTGGGACGAGCTACCGCTGTGCGAGCTGGGCGACTTCACCCTGGCCACGGTGCCCGGGCGGTTCCGGGAGGTCGGCGATCCGGCCGCGGGGATGGACGAGGCGGCGGGGTCGCTGGACGGGCTGCTCGAGCTGTCGGCGCGGCAGGCAAAGGCGGGGCTGGGGGACGCGCCCTGGCCGCCGCACTACGCCAAGGCCCCGGGCGAGCCGCCGCGGGTCATGCCGTCGCGTGCGCGGCGGGCCACGGGCGAACCGCCGCGCGTCGCGCCCTCGCGTGCGCGGCGGGCCACGGGCGACGACGACGCGGCCGGCGAGTCGAGGCCACCGAGGCCACGATCGCCTCGCGCCCCTTCGCCGACCGGACGGCGTGCCTCTACCAAGCCGCTCGTCGAGATCGCCCGGGCCGCCACCAAGGAAGAGGCGCTGGCCGCTTTCGAACGCTGGAAGGCCCGGCACGCCGGGATCATCGCGCACCTGGAGCCGTCAGATCTGCTCGTCGATTCGATGCGCGGCCGCTTCACCCTGTGGTACCGGATTCGCGTCAATCTGGAGCACGTGCCGGTCGCGGATCGCCCGCCGCAGGAACCACTGGACGCGGACTACGACCCGTGGAGCCAGTTCCGCTGATCGTCGGGGTATCGCGGAGGTTCCGCGGCGCGGTCGAGGCGCGGCGCGGTCGGCATCGCGGCCCGGTTGGCTTCGCGGCGCGGTAGGGGCCGCGGCGCGGTTGTGGCGCGGCTCTTCCGAATTCACACTACGCGCGCATTAAGCAAGAGACAAGCTGCCTCGGGCACGTGACTCGCGCCTCGAAGAGCCCCCAGCGCCCCTATTTCGGGCTCGCCACGCCGATTCGGACCCAATCCAGGCGCCCGGAACGACGGTCTTGGCCGTCTCGACATTCCAGGCTTTGCCCAATGTCGTCCTGGTGTGAGTTGGGAAGAAACCGGCCCGAAGCCCCTCAGAGGCCGCCGTGGAGCAGCCCGATCATGGCCGCCATCTCATCCCATTCCGCAGCTTCTTCGTCGTCGCCTGTCGCCCTCAAGCACTCGGCGTAGTAGCGATAGTCATAGGCAGTGTTCTTCTCCGATGGTGCATGCACAGAGCCAATGGCGCACAGCTCGCGGAAGTAGGGAAGAGCTGCCTTGAACTGTCCATCTTTCTTGAGGCTCTGCGCAACGACGCCCAGGATCTCCATCCTGGCTCCTGGGCCCCGGACGGGCAGGATGGCGGCGCGCACCTCTAGATCGAGGCGTTCGGCCTCCTCAGTCCGCCCTGCGGCCAGTGCCCCCGACAGCTCCTTCAAGAGCGCGAAGAATTCCGTTGAAATGACCATGCTGAACATCGCAACGCTCCTCGATGAGCGATCGACGAGGACATACTAACAAGCGTCCGCACGTGCTCCGTGTCCAGCTTCGCCAGTCCTCTACCGCCCGAAGATCGCTTTCAGCTCGAAGGGGGCGGTCGATTCGAGCTGGTCGTAGCGGCAGTCCGAGGGCCGCTTGTCGGGGCGCCAGCGCAGGAACGTGGTGGCGTGGCGGAAGCGATCGCCCTGCAGGTGGTCGTAGGCGACCTCGCAGACGCGCTCGGCTCGGAGCGGCTCCCAGGTCAGATCGCGGTCGCGGTTCCAGCGGCTTACCGCACCGGGCATCCGCTGGCCGGAGGCGCGGGCCGCGGCTTCCCATTCGGCCCATTCGGCCCAGGGATGACCGTCCAGGGCGTTCTCGCGGAGGGGCGCCAGCTCCTCAACCAGCGCTCGGCGTTTATCCGCAGTGAAGCTGGCGGTGATCCCGACGTGGTTCAATCGCCCGGTATCGTCGAATAGCCCCAGAAGGAGTGAGCCGACCAGCGTTCCCGGTCCGTTCTTGTGCCATCGAAAGCCGGCCACGACACAGTCGGCCGTGCGCGCGTGCTTGATCTTGGCCCAGCCGCGCTTGCCGGGCTGGTAGGGATCGGAAAGCCGCTTCGCGACCACGCCGTCGAGCCCGGCGCCTTCGAAACGGTCGAACCAGCCGGCCGCGACCGAACGATCGAGCGTTGCCGGCGTCAGGTGGACCGGGGGCTTCGCGTCGGCCAGGGCGGCCTCGAGCAGCGCCCGCCGCTGTCCCTGGGGAGTGGCGCGGAGATCGTGCGCGTCGAGCGCCAGCAGATCCCAGGCAACGTAACTGGCGGGGGTCTGCGCCGCGAGCAGCTTCACGCGCGAGGCGGCGGGGTGGATGCGCAGCAGCAGGGAGTCGAAGTCGAGCCCGTCCGGTCCGGCTATGACCACCTCGCCATCGAGGACGCAGCGCCCCGGCAGCGCAGCCCGCAGGGCGGGCGGAAGTTCGGGGAAGTAGCGGTCGAGAGGCTTGAGGTCGCGGCTCTGGATGAAGACCTCGTCGCCGTCGCGGAAGACGATCGCCCGGAAGCCGTCCCATTTGGGCTCGTACTGCCAGCCGTCTCCGGCCGGGATCACGTCCGTGAGCTTGGCGAGCATCGGCTCGATGGGCGGCTGAAACGGCAGGTCCACGGGGCGACTATAGCTCCGCCGGCTGCGAGCTCGATCCGCGGGTCTGATCGGTCCTCCACCGCGACGGTTCATAACTCCTGCCAGCGAGCTAGGATGGCACCGAACCAGGGCGGAACATACCGCGGCCGGAGCTGGCGCCGCCACCCGACCTCTACCGGGCCTCCGTCTATTTCCTGGGCACCTGGATCGCTAGGGAGACTCGAGATGGCAACGGGATTCGGGTTCTGCCCCAACTGCGGCACGCCGCGAGTCGCGGCCGAGCAGAAGTTCTGCGCCGGCTGTGGCGCGAATCTCACGATGGTGGTGCCGCCCGGGCCGGCGGTCGTGGTCACACCGCCGGTCGTCGCCGCGGAGCCGCCGGCAGCGACGGCGCCGAAGGCACACGAGAAGGCAGCGCCCGAGCCGGCACCTGCGCCCGAGCCGGCCGCCGCGCAGGCAGTCGCGCCCGCGCCCGAACCGGCTCCGTGGATGACGGCTGTTTCACCCCCGCCACCTGCCCCGGAACCGGAGACCGCGGCCGAGGCTTCAGCCGCTCCGCCCGCTACTCCGCCCGTCCCGCCGGCCTATGCAACCGGTCCCGCCCCCTACCAGGCCGGCGCTCCCGTGCCGGCCGCACCGTCTGCGCCCGCCAAGCCTCTGGTGACGATCGGCAGTGTCAACGTCACGCCCAAGATGGCAGCCATCGCGGGTATCGCGCTGGCGGCAATCCTCGTCGTGGGCTACTTCGTCAGCAGCGGCTCGAAGTCGAGCGGAATCACGGTGACGCCTTCCACGTACAGCTGCTCCTCGACCGCGGTAGTCACCGTTGTGATGCGCCTGCCCGCCACGGTCAAGGCTACGGACCCGCTGGTCTTCCAGCAGGACGGGAAGACGATAGACACGACCGGGTTCTCGATCAAGGTGAGTGACATGTTCACCCTCCAGCCGGACGGTACCTGGACATACACCAGGTCGGATACGGCCAAGTCGAACTGCACCGGCTCGAGCGGTACGACGCTGTCCATGGGGACGCACACCGTCGCCATCCTGGACGCGTCCGGTCACGTTCTGGCCCAGGGCTCGTTCACGCTCACGCCATAGTCGGTCCAGCCGGCAGATCCAACATGTGGCCGCTCGCTACCGCGGTGCGGCTGCGCCACAACCCCTGCGGCCCGGTTCGCCACGACAAACGGCCCTATCCCCTGCGGCCGCGCATACGGCAACCTCGGGAGTCCCGGCGACGGGCAATCGTGGCGTACCCAACCAGGTGGAGCAAATGCCAAAGGCTGATATGGCGACCGGAGAGCGCAACTTCGAAGTCGTGGGGATCGCGCGCGTCGAGGGCGAGGGGACGCTGCGCCTGCGGATCTCCGACGGCGAGGTGACCGAAGCGCGCCTGTCGATCTTCGAGGCCCCCCGCTACTTCGAGAAGCTGGTCGTGGGGCGGACGCCGGACGAGGTCGTCGACATCGTGGCTCGCATCTGCGGCATCTGCCCGGTCGCCTATCAGATGGGCGCGTCGATGGCCTTCGAGCACCTCTTCGAGGTCGAGATAGACCCCGGGGTTCGGGCCCTGCGCAAGCTCTTCTACTGGGGCGAATGGATCGAGAGCCACGCCCTCCACGTCTACATGCTCCACGCACCGGACTTCCTGGGCTACGAGAGCGCGATCGCCATGGCCCGCGACCACAAGCCGGTCGTGGAGCAGGCGCTGCGGCTGAAGCGGACCGGCAACGAGCTCATGAAGCTCATCGGGGGCCGGGCCATCCATCCGGTCTCGATGCGTGTCGGCGGCTTCTCTCAGACGCCGACCAGGGCCCAGATCGAGGCTTTGCGCGAGCCCCTGACCGAGGCGCTGGCTCTCTCGCAGGAGACGCTGAAGCTCGTCGGCACGTTCAAGGCGCCCGAGTTCGAACGCGATCCGCTCTACGTCGCCATCAAGCACCCGACCGAGTACGGACTGAACGAGGGCCGGATCGTCTCCACCGACGGCATCGACGTGCCGCTGTGGGGCTGGCGCGACGCCTTCCACGAGGAGCAGCACGAAGGCACGAATGCCCTGCACGCTCGAACGCTGGACGGCCGGACGTACATGCTCGGCCCCTCCGCGCGGGTGACCCTGAACGCCGACCAGCTCCACCCGCTGGCCGCGGAGGCGCTGCGCGCCAGCGGCCTGGCCGAGCGGATAGCGCGCAACCCGTACTGGGCCATCGCGGCCCGTTCGGTCGAGCTGATCCACGCCTCGGCATCGGCCCTGGATATCGTCAACTCGTACGAGGAGCCGGCCCGGGCGTTCACGCCGTGGACGCCACGGGGCGGAGAGACGGGCTGGGGCACCGAGGCGCCGCGCGGCATCTGCTGGCACCACTACGACGTCGACGGGGACGGGCGCGCCACCGCCGCCCAGATCATCGCCCCCACCGGCCAGAACCAGGGCATGATCGAGCAGGACCTGACCGCCTTCGCGCCCCAGGTCCTGTCGCTACCCCACGCCGAGGCGACGGTGCGTCTCGAGCAGCTGATCCGCTCCTACGACCCCTGCATCAGCTGCGCCACGCACTTCCTCAAGCTCGAGATCGAGCGCGACTAACCCGCCGTCACCGAGAACCGGCGGAGGCAGTCGCCCCCGCCGGTTCTTCGTTATTGGCCGCACCGGGCGGCCAACCGACCGCCAAACCCCTAGCCTGGAACCGAAATGATCGACCTGTTCTTCAAGATAATCCTGCCGGTGCTGCTGATCGGCATCGTCACGCTGGCCAGCCACCGCTACGGACCGGCCGTCGGCGGGATCCTCGGAACGGTCCCGGCCAAGGGCGGCCCGATCCTGCTCTTCCTCGCCCTGGAGCAGAGCCCATCCTTCGCGGCCACCGCCGCCGCCGCGTCGCTGGGCGGGGCCGGCGGCTGCGGCGTCTTCTGCCTCGTCTACGCCCTGGCGTGCCGGCGGGTCAGCTGGCCCATCGCGGGAGCCGCCGCCTACGGCGCGTTCGCCGTCGTGTGGGCGGCGATGCTCCCCGTCTCAGCCTGGGGGTTGGGGCCCGCTTTCGTCGTCACCGTGGCGATTCTGCTGGTCTCGCGGCGGCTGCTGCCTGTGGCGCCGCCGATGCCGCCGCATACCACTTCCGCGTCCGAGCTGCCGTCGCGGATGATCGCCGGAGCGGCGATGGTCGTCTTCGTGACCACGGCGGGGCCCTACTTCGGAGCCACGATCAGCGGCATGCTGGCTACGATCCCGACGGTGGCGGCGGTGATGGCGCTCTTCACCCACGCCCAGGAGGGCGCCGACCGGACGATCGGCGTCATGCGCGGTATGACGCACGGCCTGCTGGGCTTCGCGTCGTTCCTGACGGTGGTGGCGGCCACTCTCGTGCCGCTGGGCGTGGTGCGGGGATTCGCCCTGGCTCTCGCCGCGGTGGTCGCGGTCCAGTTCATCGAGCTGCGGTCCGCGTTGCAAGCGCGCGGGCCGGCTGCTGACGCGGAAGAGCTCCTTCCCGAGGCCGTGGAGTAGGCCGGGTGGCCGCAGGCGACGCGGTGCCGACCCGAGATGACCCGGTGGCCGGCTGGACCGTAGACTCCGGCAATGATTGAGTCGAGCCGCGCGAAGCACCTCCGGCTTCTGGTCTGCGGGGAGCGGCTGCGGGGCGATGATGCCGCGGCGATCCTCGCCGTGGAGATGCTGCCGCCGGAGGTTCGGGCGCTGGCCGAAGTCCGCGACGTCGGGCAGCTCACCGTGGAGACGCTCCTGGACGTGCCGCCGGGAGTGGCCGTGATCGTCGCGGACGCCGCGGTGGGCGTGGCCGCGGGCCGGGTCGTGACCCTGCCGCTGGCGGCCGTGGCACGGTCGACGGGCAGTGCCGCGACTCCCGCTTCTTCCCACTCGCTGCCGCCGGATCAGGCCCTGGCGCTGGCCGAGGAGCTGCGCGGGTCGCTGCCGCGGGGCAGCTTCGTGGGGATCGGCGGCGCCGCGTTCGGGTTCGGGGAGGGGCTATCGCCGGCAGTGACGGCGGGGTTGCCGGCATTCGCGGCAGCTCTCGCCGGCGAGATCCTGCGGCTCGCCTGGGACTGAGCGCAGAGCCCGGGCGGCGAAGGGCGGTGCGGAGTTCAGGTTAGGGGAGCGGAGTCTCCGGCCGTAGCCGCTGGCCGGCCCGCATTCGCCGCGGCGATCGAGGAGACGACACGGAGTCTCGCCGCTGGCGTGCCCTAAGCTAAGCCGATGGCCGCGCTGCTGTTCAAGCTGATCTTCGCGCCGGTGATGCTGGCTACGACCTCGCTCATCGGGCGGCGGTGGGGCGCCTCGGTCGCGGGCGCGCTGGCCGCATTGCCGGTCTCGGCCGGGTCGATTGTGCTCTTCATCTCGCTGGAGCAAGGTGCCGCCTTCGGCTCGCGCACGGCCTTGGCCGCGCTCGTCGGCATCGGTTCGCTGGCCTGGTTCTCCCTGGGCTACGCCCACCTGAGCCGCCGCTTCGGATGGCCGGTCTGCCTGGCGGTTGCCTACTTGATCGTTGTGATGGCATGGGTGATGGTGATCCCGCTCGCCCAAGCGCCCGGCGTCGCCGTCCTCGGCTTCGTGCTGCTGACGCTCGCCATCGCCTCCCGGCTGATGCCGCCAGCACAAGCGAGTCCGCGTCAGACGCCCCCCGCGTGGGACATCCCGGCTCGGATGTTCACGGGGGCCGTGCTCGTCGTAGGGCTCACCGCCCTTGCGCCAGTGCTGGGTCCGCAGCTAAGCGGTCTGCTCGCGGCCGTGCCGATGTTGTTCTCCGTTCTTCTCGTATTCACCCACCGTCACGAGGGAGCGGAGCGCGCGCGAGGGATCCTGCGCGGCTTCGTCGCAGGCCTGGTCGGGACGTCGGTGTTCCTGGAGATCGTGGCCGACGGAATGGTGCCGCTGGGCGTCGGACCGGCCTTCGCGCTCGCCATCACCGCCTGCCTCGGCTGCGGGGCGTTCGCGGTCCGCTGGATCAGCCGGTCGTCGGGCGAGCCCGCGCTCACGAACCTGCCTGGGACCGCGATTCCCTCGGCGAACCAGGGCGAGTGACATAACACTCCTGCGGTTCGCCCACAAGCTCGAAGGCTCGGACCAGGCCCTCCGCGGGGTGCGGGGTCTCCAAGTCGGCCTGTTGGCACCATCGCCTTCTTCTTCGTGGCAGCGATGGCGATCGAACCCCTCGGCATCGTGCCTCGTTCGCCGCCGGGATTTGGGCCCAATCCGCCTACCATTGACACGACATGCATACTGGTACGCATGACTGTCAAGCGCGGAGACACCGGCCCGGACGGGGTCCCGGGCGCCGGCGCCAGCGGCGCCGCCAACAACGCGAACGCGAGTGGAGGCGGCAGCGACGGAAGGGCACGGCCCACCTCGGCCCGCGCAGCGATCCTCGCCGCCGCTCGCGGCCAGGTCCGGCGGGGTGGAGACCTCTCCATTCAGGCGATCGCAGCCGAAGCCGGTCTGTCGCGCCAGACCGTCCACCACTACTTCGGCGGCGCCAAGGGGCTTAGAGCGGCTCTCGCCGCCGAAGGGCTGGACGTGGCCTCGGCCGCCGACGAACCCACCCGCGAGCGCCTCGTGGAGGCGGCCGTACGCGTGATGTCGCGGCCGGGCGGAGGCCTGGCCTCCATCGAGGCGATCGCGGCCGAGGCGGGCCTGACCAAGGGCGCCGTCTACCACCATTTCGCCGACCGCGGCGAGTTGCTACGGGCCGTGGCCCGGCGCGTCTCCCCGGTCGACGAGATGCGAGAGCAGATCGCGCCGACGCTCGACCTGCCGCCGCGTGATGGTCTGGTCGTCATCGCCCGCGCCTACTACGCCGCCATGCGGACGCGGGCCGACCTCATCCGAAACCTGGCCGCCAATTCGGCCCGTGACCCGGAGCTGGCCCAGGTGGTGATGAGCGAGATCGTCGGCCAGGGCGCGCCGCTGATGATGGGCTGGTTCGCCCACCAGGCAAGCCGGGGCCGGCTGCGCCCGGTCGATCCTTCGTTCGTCATCCAGGCCCTCTTTGGGCCCGTCTTCCTGTTGATAGTCCTGGGGCCGGCGGTCTTCGACCGGATCGCCCAGGCCGGCATCCATCCAGCGGTGGACAACGTCGAGGCCTACGTGGACCTCCTTCT
>JBEKPL010000067.1:0-13878 GCA_049520815.1 Candidatus Limnocylindrales bacterium | reverse complement strand
GCCGCACGCCCGATCCCTCCGGGCTCACCACCCGGCTGCCGCTCTGGTTTCTGTGGCGGGGCGCTATCGGTCCGCGGGCTGGGCGACGGCTCTTTCCGCTGATCGAGGTAGCGGCTAGCGCACTTTGCGGCGCCGAGGCGCAGGAGTCGGAGTCGGCGCAAGAGCCGGAGCTGGCGTCGGAGCTGGCGTCGGAGCCGGAGGCGGAGGCGGAGCCGGCGCGACGCCGATCTCCAGAATCCCATCCACCTTGGTGTAGTGGGAGGACCACGTATCGGTATGGATCACCTTGCCGGTCGAGTCGGTCACCGTGCGGGTCCTCGACGTGTCGAAACCGATCGTCGGATACTCCGCACGGTTCTGCTGGCCCGGGGCCAGCGTAGTCACGTACACGGTGCTGTCACCGGCCTGGACGACGTTCGCCTTGAACTCCGGACTGAAGGTGACCTTCCGGTCGATGGGCATGCTCCAGAGTTCGATGGTGATCGTGCTCTTGGACCCTTTGGTGGAGTAGCCGCGGATCAGGATCGGGTACGGCGTGTCGTTGGTCCACTTCAGATCCCACGCCCCAGGGCCCTCCCCATACACCGTGGCGTCGAGCCCGACGGGATACCGGTAGATGTAGTAGAAGTGCGCGTGGCGCTCGTCTATCTGGAGCCCGGCCCGGGCCGCAGCGTTGAACATCGTCGTGGAAGCCGAGCAGATACCGCCCCCCATGGCGCCGGTGTGGTCGCTCTTGCCGCCCTTGATGACGCCGCCCAGCGTGTACCCGTGAGCCGCGTCGATGGGCCCGACGGCCTGCAGGAAGCTGAACTGCTGGCCGGAACCCACGACCTGGCCGTTGAGGAGCGACGCGGGGAGGCGGATGTTCACGCCGTTGCCGTTGCTCACGTCCGGGTAGAAGACGGTCGTCCAGCTGCCTTCGCCGATCTTGACCATGCCGCTCAAGCTGTCGAGCGTGACGCGAGGCGGAATCGGTGCGGTGACGATGGCGACGGTGGGTCCGGGGCTCCCGCCCGAGTAGAGGCTGTCCAGATAGGCCTCGATGGCCTGCGATGTCGCACCCAGGTCGATGGCGGTGCCGTCCTTGCCACCTTTGAGGCTGCTCGGCTTGCCCGAGCTGTCGAATTCGACCTTGGGCTCGACCGGCGGGATTGCGACCTTCGCGGAGAGCGTCGAGAGATACGCCTGCATCATGGAGGGATCGGCGATCGGGCCGTAGCTGCCGTCGGCCTTGGTGCCGAAGACCATCCAGCCGCGGATCGTCTGGGCATCGATGGTGAAGGTCTTGGTCGGGATCGGGCTCCGGCTGGGGGTCGGGGACTGGCTCGGGGCCGGGGATTGGCTGGGGCTGGCGGATTGGCTCGGGGCCGGAGTCTGGGTCGGGGCGCCGCCCCAAACCAAGTTGACATCGACGATCATCTTCTGGGCCGCGGCCACCGTGTCCTGGGCATCCTTGTCGCTGATCTGCGGGTCGAGCGTCACGAACGTACCGCCTGCCTGCAGATCGGCCGGAGCGTCCGGCTGAGTCAGCCGGTCGATGATCGCGCTGGAGATCGCCTTCTCATCGATGCCGTGCCCGGTCGCCGAGGGCAAGATGGTGAAGATGCCGCCCGTCAGCCTCACCTGCGCATCTTGCGGATAGACCTGGCTCGTGCCCACCAGCTGACGGATGCGGGTCGCCAGTGCCACCGGGTCGACGTCCACGACCACAGGGACCGACTGGCCGCTGATGGCCGATCGGAGGACCGAGGCGGCGTCGCCGATCGGACTGCCGGTGTGCCCGACCGACATCGCCGCATCGGCCATCACTTCTACATCGGGTCTGCGGTCGGCCTGCTGGTAGGTGATCGTGGCCGTACCAACCGGTGTCGTGACCGTGACCTCGCCCTGGCCGAGATACGCATAGGCGGTCTGCACCTTGGCGATCACCTCGTCGCGGCTCAGGCCGGACACGTCCACCGAACCGACATGGACGCCCGGCATAGCCCGGTTCGAGTAGTAGCTGGAGAGACCCAGGGCCACCGCCGCGAAGAGGAGCAGGGACACGATCGTGCCCACCGCGAACGCAAGGACGAACTTGACTGCCCGGAACTCCCGAGGCGGGCCGGACCTGTCCCGTGCGAACGGGTTGCGGAAGTGGAGTCGGCGCCTCGGCGCGACTGAGACGGCGGCACTGACCGGCGAATCCGGTTCCCATGCGATTGGTTCGGGCGGAACCGACGGTGTGGCGGACGCCTGGGGCGCCTCCCCCGTCGTTGGCTGCTCGGGTTCGACCCGGTCGAGCTCACCCGATGTCATGGTCATTCCCTCTGCCGCGTCGACCGAGGAATCGGCGACGAGCGCTTGACGCATAGCACATGTACCGGGCCGTCGGCTCCGGCGGTTCGATAGACGCAGGACCGTGACGACCCGTTACGACGCCTGCCTCGTATCAAGCATAGGGTGCGGCGTCGAATCCAGGGGATTCTGGGCGCGTTGTCTCGAAAGGCGTCTACGACTTGGCCAGGGCCTTGGCGAGTGATTCCTCGAGCTTGATGACCTTGTCGAGCAGCGTGTTGACTGCCTCGTCCTGCGCCATGAGGTGGGCCTGGATCTGCTCGGCGTCGTGGAACGTCGCGTCCGCGTCGTCGTAGGTCATCTGGGCCCGCTTGTCCGAGGCCCGGCTCTGGATGTTCTGGCCGACCATGATCACCGACAGCATCACCAACTGGATGAAGGTCTGGCTGACCCACTGGACCAGAGTGAGCATCCCGCCGTTGACGGCTTGCGGCAGGACGACGAGCGCCAGCACGCAGAACACGTAGGCACACCACATGGTGCCGACGGCCGTGGTCAGGATGAGCGCGACCCTGCCGTTGAAGCCGACGTGCTCGTCCGTCGTCTTGGGCGGGCCCGTCTTCTTGCGCGCGGCGATGTGCGGGTGCGGGACGTGCTCGAAGGTGATAGCCATGTCGGTTCTCCCCACGAGGTCGATGCCGACCGCCTTGGCGGCGGCCGCTCCGCCAATCATGCAGCGTAGCCGAGGTGGCTGGCGAGTCCTCCGGCATGGGAATGCGCCCCTCGCGCCGGTCTTGGGTGTCTGTTGAGCGTGGCTGGCCGACCCGCTGGGCGAAGGAGCTGCCAAGCGCGACTCGATCAGGCCAGGAACTGCTCCAGCGATCGCTCGTCCGCGGCCGAGAGGCGCCCGTTGCGCGACTTGAGCTCGAGCTGGGGCGACGCGGTCTTGCCCGCCAGTGCGGCTCGCATCTTCGGGAACTGGCTGCCGGTCCGCAGCTGGTATGTGGTGAAGAGCGCCACCTTGGCCCGCGGCGTGGCCGGCATCTCCCGCACGAACGCGAGCCACGGCTCGTCGGGGTGTTGGCGGATGACGAACAGTCCGCTCGTCCAGCAGCCGAGCAGCAGATAGTCGATCTCGGCCAGAGTGGCCATGTCGCAGTCGCCCACGGAGGCTGCCCGCGCCGCGATGCCCCTGGCCGTCAGGAACGCGGCGATCTCCTCGCCGTAGCGGCGGGTCACGCCCGAGTGGCTGCGGTACACGACGATCGCCTTCTTCACTGTCCTCTCCTGTGCGGGATCGAGACGGCACAGGCTCGCCGGAGGCGCCTCGCGCGTGCCAGTGCCGTCCGTCACGTTGGAGCAATCGTTCGCAGGGGCGGTCGGCGATCAGTCGAGCGGATGATGCCCGGTGTACCTATGGCGGCTTACTATCGGGCCGTCCAGCCCTTCGCGGCGGGTTGCCGAGACGACAGACTCCCGGCAAGCTGAGTTCACATCCGAGGTTCCCATGACCACGCTCAAGCAAGTCGAAGACTTCCTGGCGATCAAGCGAGTGGCCGTGGTGGGCGTGTCGCGCAATCCCAAGGACTTCACCCACGCTATGTGGCAGGAGTTCCGGCAGCGCCGCTACGAGGCGATTCCAGTCAACCCGGCCGTCAAGGAGCTGGACGGGCAGACCTGCTACGCGAAGGTCCAGGAGATCCAGCCCCCGGTCGAGGCCGTCCTCATCATGACCTCCGCCAGGACGACCGACCAGATCGTCCACGACTGCGCCGAGGCCGGCGTCAAGCGCGTTTGGATGTATGGCGGCGCGGCGCCGGGGGCGAAGACCAAGACGGCGATCGCCTTCTGCGAGGAGAAGGGGATCGACGTAGTCGCGGGGCTCTGCCCGTACATGTTCCTGCCGGGGACTCCCGCCTTCCACGCCCCGCACCGCTTCTTCAAGAAGCTGACCGGCAGCTACCCGCGGTAGGCGTCTCGGGCGGAGCGGCCGCAGGCGGAGCGGCGAGGCGCCAGGCTGCTACGCTCCCGGCGTGAGCGACATCCTCGGCGGCGCGGTCGGGCGGATCGTGCTGGCCGACAACCTGACGGTGCTGGGTTCGCTGCCGGACGAGTCGATCGACCTCGTCTACATCGATCCGCCGTTCAACACGGGCAAGCGGCGGACGCTGCGGCGGTTGCGGACGATTCGAGACGAGGCGGCGGGCGACCGCGTTGGCTTCGGGGGCCGGCGCTATCGGACGATCCAGCTCGGCGCGCAGAGCTACCTCGACATCCACGACGACTACCTGGACTTCCTGGAGCCCCGCCTGGTCGAGATCCGGCGGGTTCTCGCGCCCACCGGGACCCTGTACCTGCATCTCGATCCGCGTGAGGTCCACTACGCCAGGGTGCTGTGCGATGCCGTCTTCGGACGGGAGTGCTTCCTCAACGAGGTGGTCTGGGCGTACGACTACGGCGCCCGAACGAAGCGGCGCTGGCCGGCCAAGCACGACGACATCCTCGTCTACGTGAAGGACCCGGACCGCTATTGGTTCGACGCGGAGGCGGTGGAGCGGATCCCGTACATGGCGCCAGGCCTGGTGGGGCCGGAGAAGGCGGCCCGCGGCAAGCTCCCTACCGACACGTGGTGGCAGACGATCGTGCCGCCCGGCGGCGCGGAACGGACCGGCTATCCCACGCAGAAGCCGGTAGCCGTGCTGCGGCGGATCGTCTCCGCGTCTTGCCCGCCGGGGGGAGTGGTGGCCGACTTCTTCGCGGGTAGCGGGACGGCGGGTGCCGCGGCGCTCGAGCTGGGCCGGCGCTTCCTGCTGGTGGATTCGAACCCGGAGGCCGTGGCGGTCATGGCGCGGCGTCTGAGAGGCGCTCCGGGGGTGGAAGTTGTGGGCGAGTAACGGGGACCCTCTCGGCCCGTCGCTTCGGCGGCTTCAGCGCCCAACTCAGATGTCTGGGGCGGAGCTCACGGCTCGAGGGTCGCCGACTGAGCGGCGGCCGCGCCGCTCGATCCGAACCGCCGGCATGAAGCGGATCGCCACGGCCGCCACGATCGCGGCGTCGATGGCCACGATGACGAAGACCCATTCGAGGCCGCCGGAAAGGGCCGACCGCATGGCCGCCAGCTGCGCCGCCGGAATGAAGTTGCGCCCGATCGGGTCCAGAACGATGGCCGAGGAGCTGCCCACGGCCGCGGTCACGATTCCACCGAGCAAGCCCACGCCCACGGCCCCGCCGATCGTCCGGCTGAACTGGACGAGGCCTGTGGCCACCGCGCGGCGCTGCCACGGAACCGCGGCCTGAACCATGACCAGGATCGTCGTCGCGGAGAGGCCCATGCCAAGGCCAGTGACGGCCTCGCCCAGGGCGGCCACCAGGAGCCCGCCCTCCAACGTTCCCGGTCGAGTGGCCTGCGTCACGAGGAGCGTGCCGGCGACGAGCATCGACGTCCCGACGAGCACGGTGGGCCGGGCGCCAAAGCGAAGAAGAGCCCGCCCGCCGACGATCGAGCCGATGGGCCAGCCGATAGACATGGCGGCGATGGCCACGCCGGCCTGAAGCGCGGTCCCACCCATCACGCCCTGGACGAGTGGCGGGACGTAAGTCGAAAGGCTGAACATGACCACGCCCGACAACGCGCCGATGGCCAGCCCGGCCGCGATGACCGGAACGCGCAGGAGGCCCAGATCGATGAGCGGCTCGGCGATGCGGCGCTCGAAGACCACGAACGCGACCAGGAGCGCGAACGCCGCCACGACCAGGCCAAGCGTCAGGGGCGAGGTCCAACCCCACAGCTGGCCGCCCTCGGTGGCGGCGAAGAGCAGGGAGACGAGCCCCAGCGTCAGGATCCCTGCGCCAACCAGATCCAGCCGGTGGCGATGGTGTTCCACGCGCTCGCGCAGGAAGCGACCGATCAGCACGGCTGCCAGCAGGCCAACCGGCGCGTTGACGAAGAACACCCAGCGCCAGCCGACGGTCGTGGTGATGATGCTGCCTATTGCCGGGCCCACCACCGCGGCAGCGCCCCATACTCCCGAGAAGAGACCCTGGATCCTGGCACGTTGTTCGCTCTCGAAGACGTCACCGATGATGGTGAAGGAAATCGGTTGAACGGCTCCCGCGCCCAGACCCTGGATCGTGCGGAAGAGGATCAGCAGGGTCATCGAGCTGGCGAAGCCGCACAGCATCGATCCACCGATGAAGAGCGCGAGTCCGGTCAGGAAGATCGGCTTGCGACCGTACATGTCGGCCAGGCGGGCGTAGAGCGGGACGGTCACGGTCGAAGCCAGGAGGTAGGCAGAGAAGACCCAGCTGTACTCCGAGAGGCCTCCGAGGTTGCCGATGATCGTCGGCATGGCGGTCGAGACAACGGTGCCGTCCAGGGCCGCCACTGCCAGGGCGGCCATGACCCCGGCGGCGACAACGAACTGCTCGGACGTCATGCCCAGTCGGCGGGCCACGGCGTGGTGCCGGCGGGCCGGCGCCGAATCGCTTGCTGTCGGGGTGGCGGAGGTCGTCTCGGTCGTCCCGGTCGGCGTCCTTGGCATGGCCGACAGTCTACGGTCTGCGGCGCTGGCGTCCGCGGGAGCGCCGGCGTGGCGCTCTGGGACGCACTCTCGTCACCGGCAGCCACGCTACACTGCCTCTCGTCGTGGGTCGGGGTCGCCGGCCTGGCAATAGGGCCGGCGCCTGCCAGGCGCCGGCAGAGGGAACGAGAATGACGATCCGCTGTCGAACCGCCCGGACCTTCGCGCGCGGAGTCGGTCCGGCGGGGCGCAATCGGCTGGTCTCTCGGGCGACTTCCTCGGGCTGGGCAGGCCTGCTCGTTGCGCTCGCCGTCGCGGGCTGCTCCGGAGGCTGGACCATCGGCGTGTCCCCGGCGCCGTCGCCGACTACCGCGCCGTCGCCGACTACCGCGCCGTCGCCGACTACCGCCCCTTCACCCTCGCCAACGACCGGGTTCACCCCAGCAGGCTCGATGGCGACCGCTCGCTTCGGTCAGACGGCCACTCGACTCTTCGACGGCTCGGTCCTCATCGCCGGAGGCGGCACCGACTCGACCGACTACGCCATCATGGGCACCTTCGCGACGGCGGAGTTGTATGACCCGCAGACCGGCAAGTTCAGCCCGACCGGCTCGATGCAGACCCCCCGAGGCGACCACACCGCCACGCTGCTCGACGATCACCACGTCCTCGTGACGGGCGGCTCCACTGACTCCGACGTGGGGGATCTTGCCCGGGCCGAGCTATATGACCCGCAGACCGGCAAGTTCACCACGACCGGCTCGATGGCGACCATTCGAAGCAAAGCGACGGCGACGCTGCTCAACGATCACCGCGTCCTCATCGCCGGCGGCTTCCACCCGGGATTCCCGCCGAGCGCGATTGACTCGGCCGAGATATATGACCCACAGACAGGCAAGTTCAGCCCGGCGGGCTCGATGACCACCGCTCGCTACGGCTGTACCGCCACGCTTCTCGCCGACCACCGGGTCTTGATCATCGGAGGCGCAAACAGCTCGGGGGTTCTCGCCTCGGCCGAGTTCTACGACCCGAAGACCGGCAAGTTCAGCCCGGCGGGCTCGATGGCCGCCGCTAGGGCCGGCGCGACCGCCACAGAGATCCCCGGCGGCCGCATCCTCATCGTCGGAGGCTACGACGCGTCGCAGCTCGCTTCCGTGGAGCTATGGGACCCAGCGACCGGCAAGTTCACCGCGACCGGCTCCATGAAGACCGCTCGGACGGGCCACAGCGCGGCTGCCCTCTCCGACGGTCGCGTCCTCATCGTGGGCGGCTACGACGGCTCGAAGCAACTTGCTTCGGCGGAGATATATGACCCCAAGGCCGGCACCTTCAGCTCGGCCGGCTCGATGGCTGCATCTCGCGTGGACCACACCGCCACAACGCTTTCCAACGGCCGAGTCCTCATCGCTGGAGGCATGGGCGCTAACGACAACGCTCTCGCCCAAGCCGAGCTGTACCAGCCGTAGGTTCCGACTCGAGAACACGTCCCGACCGGCTCCGCGTTAGCGGAGTCGTGGGGCCTCCGGCAGGAGGTCGATCAAGGGCTCGCGCGTCGCGGCCAGCGCGTCGGCGATGGTCGCCACGGCCGCCAGCCGGGCGTCGATTCGCAGGAGCAGCGCCGGCAGGTCTATTCCGGCTCCGCTCGCCAACTCCGGATCGAGTTGCTGCGAAATCTCCAGGTGGCCGCGAGCGCCTCGGAGGTTCAGGGCGACGCCGATTGGGTTGCCGCGTGCGGCATGGACGTAGCCGGCGGCGAGCTTGATCAGGCCCTGGTACAGAGCCCGCTCGGCCAGGTCCGATGTCCCCATCCAGGCCGGCTCGAGGAGCTCGTGCGCCTCGAAGAAGTCGCCTCGTTCGTAGGCCGATAGACCCGCCTCCAGGGCGGCTCGACGAAGGTCGGGCGGAATCGGTCGATAGGCTTTCGGTCGATCGCCCTGCATGATCGTCGACCGGGCGCGATGGGGCCGCTCGCCGCCGGGTCCGGGAGCGGTGCGCTCGCCCGTCAGGACAGGTCCTCGATCCGGCGCCTGCCGTCGAACCCTTCCGAGACCTCGTGCCACCATTGGACCCGGTCCTCGCCAAGGCGCCAGCACAGCCAGATCGGCCGGCCGGCGACCAGCGCGGGAAAGTCCACCAGGCCGGTCTCGATCTCGCGGAGCTGGATGCCCCAGCCGTCGATCTGGAGAACTGCGGCCTGCATCTGATCGACCAGGCCCTGCATCCGCAACCGCAGCCGCTGGGTCTCCTGAGCTGCTCCGGCGGGAGTAGGGCCGGCGGGAGTCGAAGCCACCCCGCCTGCCAGCGCCGGGGCGTTCAGCTCGACGATGCGGTCGCGTGCGGCCACGATTTCCTCGCGCATGGCGCGGAGCTGGAGCAGCGTCTCGCGGAGATCGGGCAACCTGGCGTTGGCGCGGTCGATATCGTAGAAATCGGGCACGGGGACATGGTACCGAAGGCACCGCAGAAGGCCACCTTCGCGCCCGAACGACCCGTCGCCCGGAACCCTTCCCGACCCTCGGCGTGGGCCGGGTTCGTACCATACCGCGGCGGATTGGCGCGACTCGGACGAGCGACTATGCCGCCTAAGGCTGGGCCGAAGGCGCCGGCGGCGCGCCGCACGGGGAGTACGGGTGCAGAAGCGACGAGGTGCACGCCCCGTATGAGTAGTCGCTCGAGTCCTTCTGGCCGGGGCCGAAGAACGGGTAGGCGGCCAGGATCGAGACCACCAGGTAGATCGCCAGCAGCGCCAGCGGACTGACCCGCCGCCGCAGCGCCCACCACGTCATCACGACGAGGCCGAGGGCCAGAGCGCCGGGGAAGAGAGGGTCGATGATCGCCGCCTGCAGGTTCATCTGCGCGCCGGCGATGGTCACGGTTGGCGCCAGGTTCACGACCACGAAGGTGGCTGCGAGAGCGCCCAGGACCATGTTGCCGAGCACGCCGGCACCAATCAGGACGCGATCGATCGCGCCCGACTTGAGGATCTCGGTCACGAACGACCGGCCGCGGGCGTAGCCCTGCATCCAGGCCGTGTAGCCGATCGCGACGATCACGACCGAGACCAGGACCGTGTAGACGATCGGGCCAAGTGGGTTGCCCGTGGCGCCGGTGAGAGTCGGCACCGCGGACCCGCTGGCAGTACCACCCGCGATGCCGATGCCCAGCGCGAGCAGGATCGGCGTGATCGTGCTCTGGCTCAGCGTGTCGCCGATGCCCGCCATGGGCCCCATCAGGCCCGACTTGACCGAGTTGATCGCGTCGTCGTCGATGGCAGCGCCGTTGGCCCGCTGCTCTTCCATGGCGATGACCGTGCCGTGGACCACGTTCCCGAAGTTGGGCTCGGTGTTGAAGAAGACCAGGTGCCGCTTCAGGGCCGCCCGGATCTCGTCGGGGGTGGTGTAGAGGCGCTTGATGATCGGCGTCATCGCGTGAGCGAAGCCCGTGCCCTGGAGGCGCTCGTAGTTGTAGTTGGCATGGGCGAAGAAGGTCCACAGCGCCCACGAGCGGAGCAGGTCGCCGCGGGTGAGGCGGACGGACGGCCTGGCTGGCTCGGCGCCGGCCCGAGAGGGCGCAGCCTGGGGCGCCCCTGCCGAATCGGCGGCGGTCTCGGTCCGCGCCGGCGCGTCACGCCGGACGAAGTTCAAATGGAGGTAGGCCAGGGCCAGGCCGATAGCCGCGATGACGACCAGCGAGATGGACCCATGCGTGGCCGTCATGAGGATGAAGCCGATGAAGAAGTAGGGAATCACGGAGCCCCGGAAGATGAAGCGCATGTTCATGGCGATGCCGATCGCCGGAAGAATCCCGCCCGCGATGACGAGTCCGTTGACGGTCCACAGCGGCAGGCGATTCAGCGCCTCCTGGACGTATCCGGGGCCGTTGAGGGCGAAGAGGAAGACGGGCACGAAGCTGATGACGAGCAGAAGGAGCTGGCCCGGCAGCCAGTTCATGAGGGCCACGCCGGCAATATCGGCCTTCTCGGCCCGAGCGTCTGCCCAGTGGGCGAAGACCGAGTCAACGGCCATTCGTCCGTAGAAGATGATCGTGCCGAGGAGTCCCAGGCCGAAGGCGATCGGAATGGCCTTCGTCGCGTCGATGCCACTGGCCAGGGCGACGGTGGTTCCGACCCAGCCGGCGAACCCCGCGTCGGCCGGCAAGGTGCCTCCGGCCGAGATGAAGCCGAGATACGGGACGTTGATGGCCGCTCCGATGAGCGTTCCCTGGGCCGGATCGCCCAGAATCAGGCCGACGAAGAAGCCGGCGACCAGCGGCCGGTAGAGCGTGAAGAAGGCCAGGCCGAACAACCACGGACTATTGGCCAGGTAGTAGCCGATGGCGATGAGGGCCGCTTGCCAAGCGCTGACCGTGATCTGCCTGGTGGCCCCAACGCTCGGGTCGGGGACGGCGCCGAGCGCCGCGGCGGGCATCGCCGCAGCGAGCAGCAGCACGAGCGCCAGGCAGCCACCGAAGGCCGCCAACTTCCTGAACATCCTTCTCCTCTCGACTTCGCCCGCGCGGCTCATTTGCCCGAATCCAGCGACCGGAACGGGATCGGCCGATCGTCGGCGACGATCTGGACCTGGACCCGCGTGCCAAGTTGCTCCAACTCCCGCAGCTCCCGGACCTCGTCCGGGCTCACCGAGATCGTCTTGTGGAGGCGCCGCCGACCGGGCCCGGCACCCAAGCCACCCAGGTCCACGACATCGATCGGGACGCCCGCCTGACGCAAGCTCAGGATCGTGCGGGGCGACCGTGCCAGGACGATGACCGGCTCCGGCGTGCCGGCCAGCTCGATGCAACGGGCCGCGCCGGTGGTCACGTCGTGCACCTCCACCGGCACGCCCTGAGGGGCGGCCAGCGTCAGCACTTCGCGCAGGAACCCATCGCGGGCAGTGGCGTCGTCCACGATCACGATCCGTTGCGCGTCGAGGGCTCGCAACCACACGGCCACGACCTGGCCGTGGATCAGGCGATCGTCGATGCGGACGAGACGGAGGCTCACGGAATTCGATCGCCTCAGGAAGCGCGTCGGGCGCGGTGGCGCTCGGTCTCGACGATGCCGCCCCGTCCAACCGCGAGCAGCCGCTCGACGAGCGCATCGTCGAGGTCGCCGTCGGCGAGGGCCGCCTCGACGGCCATGGCCAGATTGGCTCCGGAAACGCACACGATGCGCGGCGACCGGCGGGCGATGGCGGTGGCCACGTTGAAGGGCGTGCCGCCAAGCAGGTCGCACAGGACGAGGACGCGGCGGCCGTCGTGGCCGATGGCGGCCCGAAGGCCCTCGGCGTAGTGGTCGGGTGATTCGGTCGGCTGCAGGCCCACCGCGGCGATATCGGCGACGGGCCCGCAGATCAGCTCGGACGTGGCGACCAGGGCAGCGGGCAGCGTTCCGTGACCCGCGACGACGATTCCGAACGTGCGCACAAGATGTCTCCGTATGCCGCCGTCGTGGCGCGACTTCCTCTGGGCCTGTCCGCCGGCACCCAGCCGGCCCCGGCCGTCTTGACAGTGGCAGTCGTGCCTGCAATTATTATCACGCAATGACTTGCAGCTGCTTGTCTGGCGGTATAGTCGCGGCTCGGAGCCGGGCCTGTCAAGGAGGGCGTGCCTGATGCCGGTCGACGGCCAACCGAATCCAGACTCCCACGGGTCGACCGGGGTAGTTGGGCCGGCTGACGAGATCGGCTCGAGCGGGGTCGAGGCGACGAGCCAGCGCGAGATGATGCGGCTGGTCGCCCAGCTCTACTACATTCGTGATCTGGGCCAGCCCGAGATCGCGACGCTGACTGGCTTCTCCGTCTCCAAGGTGTCGCGGCTTCTGGCCGCCGCCCGGGCCGCGGGCGTGGTGCGGATCTCCGTAGAGGGCGCGCCGTCCGAACCGACCCCGCTGGCGCGGGCCCTTTCCGCGGCTCTCGGCGTGGAGGCGTGGGTCACGCCCGGTCATGAGACTGCGCCGGCCCTCGCGGCCCGTCTGTGCGGCGTGGCCGCGGCCCCTCGCCTGGCCGACGCGCTGCCCCAGGAGGGAGCCATCGGGCTGACGGGCGGCTACACGGTGGAGTCGCTGGTAGCGGCGCTGCCGAGCAGGAGCCACCCTGGGGCGGTGGTCGTGCCTCTCGTCGGCGGCTGGGACTCCAGCAATCCACACCTCAACAGCAACGAGATCGCCCGCCATATGGCCGAGCGAATCGGAGCGGCCGTGCGGCTGCTGCACGCCCCGGGTCTGCTCGACAGCGAAGCCACGACCGCTGCCCTTCTCTCGGACAGCGCGGTCACGGCCACTACCCGCTTCTGGGGGGAGCTGCGGCTCGCGCTCGTGGGCATGAGCGGTGCGCCCCGCTTCGCGCCCGGCTACGGCACGGTCATGGATCGCCTCGATCCGGAGGGGCGCACCCGGCTCGCCGACAAGGGCGCTGTGGGCGACGTGGCAGGCCACCTCGTCCGCATCGACGGCTCGTTCGTCCAGGACGAATGGGAGCGTCGCACCATCTCCATCCCCATCGAAGCCCTGCGCAAGGTGCCCCGAGTGATGGGAATCGCGGCGGGCTCGAACAAGGTCGAGACGATCGTCGCGGGAGCGAGGACCGGGCTGCTGCACGTGTTGATCACCGACGAGCCGACTGCCGCGGCCGCACTGGCGCTCCTGGGCGCCGACCCACGGCCGGCCTGACCCCGCACCGGGGACGGCGGTATAGTCAGGTCCAAGGCGGCCCCGGGCCGCCGACTGGATTGCACGGCTGCGGTGGGGCCAGCTCGGCGGTCGGGCCCGCCGGCTCCGGGCGGAAACCTCAACGGGGGAGTGGAATGGCGGCACAACGCCCGATTGCGGCGTCGAACGCGCGAGCGGCCCTGGCGAGTGCCGTAGGGTTCGCCTGCTGCGGCGGGTTTCTTGTACTTCTCGGCGGGGCGTCGATACTGACCGCCACTCCCACGCAGGCCCACGATCTGGTGCCGCTGGCCGGGATCGGCGACATCCCCCGGCGCTTCGGTGAGGTGGCGCCGCTCCTATCGGCGACGATCGCCGCCCTGGTGGTCGGGGCAGTCGCGGTACTCGTCGCCGCCCGCCGGTTGGATGCGCTGGCGG
>JBEKPL010000066.1:0-14648 GCA_049520815.1 Candidatus Limnocylindrales bacterium | reverse complement strand
ATGAGCTTCGTGGACGAGCAGCGAGTCATGGACTTCGTGGAGGCGATGATCGTCGAGGTGAGCCGGACGGTCGTGCCGGATCGGCCGATCCAGCAGACACCGTTCCCACGAATCGACTACGCGGAGGCGCTCGAACGGTTCGGCTCGGACAAGCCCGACCTGCGGTTCGGCATGGAGCTGGTGGATCTTGCCGCGGCCTTGGGGGAGGGGAGCAGCGGCTTCCGGGTCTTCGACGAAGCCCTGGCCTCGAGCGGTCGGGTCAAGGCGATCGCCGCGCCCGGAATGGCAGACTCGAGCCGCTCGCAGATAGATGAGCTGGTGACGTTCGCGCAGCGCCATGGCGCCGGGGGCCTGGCACACGTGTCTGTGGCCGCGGACGGGTCCGGCCACTCGCCGGTCGCCAAGTTCCTGGGCGAGGAGCGCGTCGAGGCTATCGTGGCGGCCGTCCGGGGGAAGCCGGGCGACCTCATCCTGATCTGCGCCGATGCCAGCCACGAGCTGGTCGCGGACGTCCTCGGTCGGCTGCGCCAGGAGCTGGGCCAGCGCCTGGACCTGGCCGACCAGGACGTGCTGGCTTACTGCTGGATCTACCGCTTCCCGATGTACCAGTGGGACGCCGAGCGAGGCCGCTGGGACGCTACCCACAACCCGTTCAGCGGTGTCGTGCCGGAGGACGAAGGGCTTCTGGTTACGGCCTCGGGCGACCCGTACAGGCCATCGCCACAGGACCCGGCCGGCCGGGCGCGAGCCATGCAGTACGACATCGCCCTCAACGGCTGGGAGCTAGGCGGCGGCTCCGTTCGCATCCACAAGCGGGAGCTGCTGCAGCGCAGTTTCGCCCTCCAAGGCTATTCACTGGGGAAGATGCACGAGCTGTTCGGTGGCGTCCTCGAGGCGTTCGACTTCGGCGCCCCGCCGCATGGAGGGATCGCCATGGGCATAGATCGCTGGGCCGCGCTCTTCGCCCACCAGACCAACATCCGCGAAGTCATGGCCTTCCCCAAGACCCAGTCGGGGACGGATCTCATGCTGGACGCCCCCTCAGAGCCCGATCCGGAGCAGTACTCTGAGCTGGGCCTGCGATTCGTGGGCCTGGAGGCCACCGGAGGCGCCCCCGGGGCAATCGTCAAGGAGTAGGTCAAGAATCATACGTTCGGACGCGGAGAGGCGCGGCCGAGTGAGCGGTCTTGCACGGCGAGCGGAGGGCATCTCATGGCCGAGAAGATGGTCCGGTGCGTCAGGTGTCACGAGGTCTTCGATGCCGAGGCCGGACCCTGCACGAAGTGCGGCGCGCCCTACCGGCCGCCCGCGCAGCCGGAGGCGATCGATGGGTTGTACGTAGATCGGTACGCCGGCACTCCGTTCGAGCCCGCGCCGCAGACGGCACTCCTACCGGCCCGGCCGCGACGCAACTCGACCGGCCTCCTGATCGGCGCCGGGGCGGCGTTGATAGTCGCGGCCATCATGGTTGCGATCCTGGCGGTCACTTTGGGCCTCGGCTCCGGGCCAACGGAGGCTCCCGTATACGTCGTACCCAGGACCGACCAGCCATCCCCGACGCCGACCCTTCCGCCGAGCATCACCCTGACACTCCAGCAGCTCAACGATCCCAACCTGTGCGCCGACGTCGTGGTCGCGAGCGCTGCGGACGTGAACGACCCCACTCTCGGCAAGCACGAGAGGCAGAGCGTGTCCTTCAAGGGCCAGATTGCCGGTGGTAACGAAACCGGGATCGTCATAGAGGCCGGAATCACCCGCGAGTACCGGGTCGTCGGCAACGTCGTCTTCGTCAGGGTGCCGCCCGCGACGCGGTGGTCGACCGCCGCGAGCATTCCGACCTACCTGGTCATCGATCACTCGTTCCGAGTCACCAAGCCGGAGATGCTCCGGCTGGTGGGAGCGGAAACCCTTGATGGGCAGGCGGTGAACCACCTCCAGACCACGAGGTCGTGGGTCCCGGACGTCCCTCGAATCGCGATGATCGACACTTCGGGGTTCGCCTTCAAACCCGAGACAGTCGTGCTCGACCTGTGGACCTTGCCGGGCGGCGAACCCGTGAAGGCGGTCTTCTCGGCCACCAACCTGGCTGCCAACGGCACGAAGCTGCTCGATATCGAGACGACCTACACGTTCGCCAACGTAGGGGTGCCCCAGACGATCGAAGTGCCGGGGCCTTCGCCGAGCGCCTCCGCGGGAGCGACGCCGAGCAAGTAGAGCCGGGTCCGGCCAGGCGGGCGCCGCTAGGGCTTCGAGTCGGCGGATCGTTCCACTCGGGCCGCCAGATCCGCGTTCCACTCCGGCGGTGGGCCGGCGGCCGGCTCCTCCGGACCCTGGTAGCCGGGCAGGCTGGCGCGCGGTGTCGAGATGTCGTGGGCGATACCCGGGTCGCCCAGCTCCAGGACGCGCAGCGGGACTCCCTCGGCCACGAGCGAGGCCACGGCCTCTTCGGCGTGAAGGCCCGGAAGGGCCCCGAGGCGCGATTCGAGAGCGGCCGGCACGAGGATCGGGAAGCCCGGTTGGCCCCGGAAGGCCGGCCGGAGGATCCGATCCGGGGCGGCGCCGTGAGCCTCGACGAGGGACGTGACCGTCTCCGGGTCGACCCAGGCGTGCCGGAACGGCCACAGCAAGCCTGCGGACGTCTCCGTGACGGCCCTGGCCGCGGCTCGGAGTCCGAGCGCGAACCAGGCGATGCCGGGTGCCTGGCCGGGCGCGGCATTGGCGATGACCACCGGCAGGTCTGCGGTCGTCGGCGCCAGCGGCGAGGCTTCTGCCGGAGCCACGACCACGATGGGCAGCGCCCCTCCGGCCCACGCGACGTGGATCAGGCGCCTTATGGCGGGCTCGCCGTCGGCGTCGGACAGCGCCGTCTCGACATCCGGGACCAGGACGATGGCTGCGACGGTCACGGCAAACCTCCTGCCGGCGAGTGTACTGCCACCCAGGGGCTTTGGCGCAGGCCGGCGCCCGAGTCCCGTCGGCCGTTCCGGGGCCGCTGTGCGACAATGCCGCCGCCCATGACGGACTCACCTCGCCCCGCCAC
Source organism: Candidatus Limnocylindrales bacterium (assembly GCA_049520815.1). Lineage (GTDB taxonomy): Bacteria > Chloroflexota > Limnocylindria > Limnocylindrales > CSP1-4 > Fen-1039. Next base: position 11,608 of record JBEKPL010000066.1, on the reverse strand, counting down.
GCCCACCGCCGCCGCCGGATCGGCCGTTCGTGCCGACGTCCGGAACCTGGCCATCGTCGCCCACGTCGACCACGGCAAGACGACCCTTGTCGACGCGATGCTGCGCCAGGCCGGTGCGTTCCGCGCCAATCAGGTCGTCGTGGAACGGGTCATGGATTCGGGTGACCTGGAGCGCGAGAAGGGGATCACGATCCTCGCCAAGCAGACTTCGGTCGACTACGACGGGATCCGCCTGAATATCGTCGATACCCCTGGGCATGCCGACTTCGGTGGCGAGGTCGAGCGCAGCCTGCTCATGGTCGATTCGATCCTGCTCCTTGTCGACGCCGCCGAAGGCCCTCTGCCGCAGACCCGCTACGTGCTCCAGAAAGCGATGGCGCGACACCTGCCGGTGGTCGTCGCGATCAACAAGATCGACCGCTCGGACGCTCGGTCCAAGGAAGTCTTGGACGCGGTGTACGAGCTATTCCTCGACCTTGGCGCCGATGCCGAGCAGATCGATTTCCCGGTCGCCTTCACCAACGCCAAGCTTGGCACGGCAACACTCGACCTGGACCTCCCGGGCACGGACCTCCGGCCGCTGTTCGAGCTTCTGATCGCGCACACGCCGGCGCCGGCCTACACACCCGGCCACCCTCTGCAGCTGCTCGTGACGAATCTCTCGGCCAACGACTACGTCGGCCGGATGGCGGTCGGGCGCGTTTGGAACGGCACGATCAAGATGGGTCAGAAGATGGCGATCGTCCGCGAGGAGGAGGACGACACCGCCGGCGCGATCGAGCCCGGGCGAACCGTCACGCTCACGGGCACCGTGACGAGTCTGACCACGGCGCACGGCATTGAGCGCGTGGATATCCCCGAAGCCGGGCCGGGTGACATCGTTGCGGTCGCAGGGATTCCGGACGTGACGATAGGCGACACCATCACCGATCCGGCCGACCCACGCCCGCTGCCGCGGCTCGACGTGGACGCTCCCACCCTGCGGATGACGTTCGGGGCGAATACCTCGCCGCTGTCCGGGCGCGAGGGCAGGTACGTCACCAGCCGCCATCTCGAGGCGCGCCTGGACAAGGAGGTCCTGGGCAACGTCTCGATCGAGGTCCTGCCGACGGACTCGGGCGACACGTTCGAGGTCCGTGGACGCGGCGAGCTCCAGCTCGCGATCCTGATCGAGCAGATGCGGCGCGAGGGCTACGAACTCCAGGTCTCACGACCGGAGGTGCTGCTTCGCGAGGTGAACGGGAAGGTCCAGGAGCCGTACGAGCGGATCACCGTGGACATACCGCCCGAGTTCATCGGCCCGGTGCAGGCCGCCCTGGCTGATCGCAAGGCCCGCCTCGACCAGATCAGCACCGACGCCGACGGCCGGGTTCGGATGGAGTACGTCATTCCGGTTCGCGGCCTGATCGGGTTCCGTGGCCAGCTCCTGACCGAGACACGCGGGACCGCGCTGCTGCATCAGATCGGTGAGGGCTACGGCCCCTGGGCCGGCGAGGTGACCCACCGCATGACCGGCGTGCTGGTATCCGATAGGTCGGGCAGCTCGAACGCGTACGGCCTGTTCAATCTTCAGGAGCGAGCCGGGTTGTTCATCGGCGCCGGGGCGGATGTCTACGAGGGGATGATCGTCGGCGAGAACAGCCGGTCCGATGACATGGATGTCAACGCGACGAAGGAAAAGAAGCTGACGAACATGCGAACGCACTCCCACGACGAGGCCCTTCGGCTGACTCCGCCGCGCGACCTGACGCTGGAATCGGCGATCGAGTTCATCGGTGTCGACGAGCTGGTCGAGGTAACGCCGAAGTCGATCCGCCTGCGCAAGCGCGTCCTCTCGCAACACGATCGGCGCCGCATCGCGGGTCGCGAATACGAGCGCATTGCCGCGGATCGCGAGGGCGGCCGCTAGGACAGTCGACGGATGCCGTTTCCACTGGTGGTCCGGGGATGGGTCCGCTAATCTCTAAGGCGTCCGAGGGCTCAGGAGGCGTTCCGTGCGGAGCGCGACCTCGGAGGGAGGATCGACTTGAATCAGCGAATCATCTCAGCGGCAAAGGGCGGCGTCGTCGGTTTCCTGTTCGCCGGTCTGGTCGTGATCTGCCTCACGATGACCCTCGGAACCGTCGTCTCCGTGCTGAATCTGCATTCCGTGACGCTGAGCCTCGGTCCGATCCCACTGATGTCGGCGTGGTCGGACTCGAACGGCTACGGGGCGAGCTCGGGTTGGGGGCTCGGGGCCATGTGCTACGTCGGCGCGGCCGTGGGGGTCGTTCTCGCTCTCCGCAGGAAACCGGCCGGGGCGTAGACCGTCGTCCAGCGGGTCGGCCTTTTCCGGCAGACGGGGATCTGAGCGGGCCGAGCGTACAATCTCAGGTGATGCCGATCTACCTCGACCACGCCGCCACGACCCCGCTGCGGCGAGAGGCCCTCGAGGCGATGCTGCCCTGGCTGACCGAGGGATTCGGCAATCCCTCCTCCGTCCACTCGTTCGGCCGTCGAGCCCGCGCCGGGCTGGACGAGGCCCATGAGCGAGTGGCCAGGTCCCTCGGCGCGACGGCACGCGAGCTCGTCCTCACCTCGGGCGGGACTGAGGCGAACAACCTTGCGATCAAGGGCGCCGCCTGGGCCGGCAAGGCGCGCGGCCACCGGATTGTCACCAGCTCGGTCGAACACCACTCCGTCGGCCACGCGGTCCGCTACCTCGAGAAGTTCGGGTTCGAGATCGTGGAGCTGCCCGTGGATCGTTACGGCCGTGTCGATCCCGACGACGTGGAAGCGGCCATCACGCCCAAGACGATCCTGGTCAGCATCATGCTGGCCAACAACGAAGTGGGCACGATCCAGCCGATCGCAGCGATAGCGGAGCTGGTGCGGCGACACAAGGGCGTCCTGTTCCACACGGACGCAGTGCAGGCGGCCCCGTATCTGGAAGTGGATGTGGCGGCTCTGGACGTCGACATGCTGTCGATCGCCGCGCACAAGTTCGAGGGTCCCAAAGGCGTCGGCGCACTGTACGTCCGTCACGGCACCAACGTCCTGACTCAGCAGCAGGGCGGCGCGCAGGAGCGGTATCGGCGAGCCGGCACCGAGAACGTGGCCGGCGCGGTAGGGATGGCGGCGGCGTTGGAGCTGGCGGTCGCGGAACGAGCCGTCACCGCCCCGCGGCTCCATGAGCTGCGAGAGACGCTGGCGACGAATCTGCGGACCCTCGGGGGAATACAAGAGACGGGTCACCCGATCGAACGCCTGCCGGGCCTGCTGTCGATCACGGTCAGTGGGCTGGACGGCAACGCGGTGACGATAGCGCTCGATCTGGCGGGCCTGGCTTGCTCCACCGGATCGGCGTGCGTGAGCGGCTCCAACGAGATCAGCCATGTGCTGGCTGCGATGGGGTATCCGGAGGATGAGGCGGCCGGAGCGCTGCGGTTCTCGATCGGCCGGACTACCACGGCCGATGAGATCGCGGAGGCAGCGCGCCTCATCGCCGGCACGATCGACTCTCAACGGGAGGCGGTGGGCGGGCTGGCAGCTCAGCGAGCCGCCGCGCTCTCGGGACCGGTCGGGACGCCGGCCGGCCTGGGGGCGGCCACGCCGGCGATCGCGGGGGTGGAGGCGACGGGCGAGTGACTCGAGTTCTCGTCGCGATGTCAGGCGGCGTGGACTCCTCGGTCGCGGCGGCCCTGATAAAGGCCGGCGGCAACGAGGCGATCGGCGTGTGGATGCGCCTCAACGCGGTCGCCGACAGCTATTCGGAGTTCAAGCGGAGCTGCTGCTCGCTCGACGCCGCCGAGGACGCGCGGCGGGTGGCGTCGCAGTTGGAGATCCCGTTCTACGTGGTGAATCTCGAGCGTGAGTTCGACGAGGGCGTGGTGAAGCCGTTCACCGCCGCTTACCTGGGCGGAAGGACGCCGAGCCCTTGCGTCGACTGCAACACCGTCGTCAAGTTCGGGTCGCTGCTCGGACGGGCTCGGTTCCTGTATGACTGTGAGGCCGTCGCTACGGGCCATTACGCTCGGGTGGCCGCCCCCGGCGAGATGGGATCGGCCGGCTATGGCCTGCTGCGCGGCCGCGATCCGGGTAAGGACCAGAGCTACTTCCTCTACGGCCTCGATCAGGAGGCACTGGCTCACACGCGCTTCCCGCTGGGCGAGATGACCAAGCCGCAGGTCCGGGACGCCGCTCGAGCGTTGGGCCTGGCCACGGCCGACAAGCGCGACAGCCAGGAGATCTGCTTCGTGCCTCACGGCGACTACCGCGAAGTGCTGCGCGAGCGGGCTGGCTGGAAAGCCGAGCCCGGACCGGTGATCGATGTGGACGGTCGACAGGTCGGCGAGCATTTCGGCGCCGCCTCCTACACCGTCGGGCAGCGGCAGGGGACCGGCGTGGCGGTGGGAGAGCCGCGCTATGTGTGGAAGATCGACGCAGACGCCAACACGATCAGGCTGGGCCGTCGGGAGGACTTGGAGACGTGCGGCTTCGAGGTGGAAGAGGTTCGGTTCATCGCCGGCAACCCGCCCCCCGAATCCGCGGACGGATTGCGCGCGGAGGTGCAGATACGGCACCGGGGGCGGGTGGTCGCGGCCACGGTCCAGCCACTGGACTCCGGACGGTGGTCGGTGCGGACCGCCGATCCGGTCTGGGCGGCTGCGCCCGGCCAGGCCGCGGTGTTCTATCGGGGTGACGTGGTTCTGGGTGGCGGTCGGATCGCCCGCTCGGAGGATCCCGCGGCCGGCTGATCGCACACTCCCGCCCGAGCTCGTTCGCTGCTGCGCCCGGCGGACCGGTCGAGGGCTCCGCGTCTCTATACTCGGGGTGTGGCGATCGGCCCAGCTCCAGTCCTCTCCCTGCTGGTAGGCGGTTTTCACACCGCGCTGTTCGTGTTCGCGCGCGGCCGGGCGGACGCCCGTGTCCTCCTCATCCTCGTGGCCGCCGCCCTCGGGGCCTGGGCCGGCGACGCGACCGGCGGAAGGTTGGGCATCGACCCGTTTCGGATCGGCGACTTCCACCTGATCAGCGCATCCATCGTGGCCTGGGCCGGGATCGGGTTCGTGGCCGTGCTCTCTATCCTCGGTCCCACGAATTCGGAGGGCCGCCGGCCGTGATCGGGTGGCTGCTGCGACTGGCCGGCCTCCGGGCGAAGCCGTCGCGGTCCGCGGACCCGCGGCTCGTTGCCTTCGCGCGCGGCCTGGCCCTGGGCGCGCTCGCCGGGGCGGCCATCGCCGGATCGACGATCTGGGGTCGCCGGCGGCGGGACGGCTGACCAAGCAGCGGAATCCGGGCGAAGCCCGGGATGTGCCCGCGCGACCCGGCGATCCCGAGCGCGGCCGAGCGTCGCCGTTTGGTACCGTTAGCGACGATGCCTGAGTTGCCGATTCCCTATCTCACCGCGGCCGATGTGCGACGCCGTTACGTGGAGTTCTTCGTCCAGCGCGGTCACACCCGGGTGCCGAGCATCTCGTTGGTGCCGCCAGGCGATCAGACCCTGCTCTTCACCAATTCCGGGATGGTCCAGTTCAAGGACGTCCTGACCGGTCGGGAGAAGCGCAGCTACGTCCGGGCGGCCGACTACCAGCGCTGCCTGCGCGTGGCCGGCAAGCACAACGACTTCGAGGAGGTGGGCCGCACGCCGCGCCACCACACCCTGTTCGAGATGCTCGGCAACTGGAGTTTCGGCGACTACTTCAAGCGCGAGGCGATCCAGTGGGCCTGGGAGCTACTGACCGAGGTCTACAAGATCCCGGGCGATCGGCTGGCCGCCACCGTCTACACCGACGACGATGATGCCTACAAGATCTGGAGCGAGGAGATAGGCCTGCCTCCCGAACGGATCGCCCGCTGGGGGAACGTCGAAGGGGGCGACGACTCCAACTTCTGGCGGATGGCCGAGACCGGGCCGTGCGGCCGGTGCTCAGAGATCCACTTCGATCGTGGGGTGGAGTTCAGCGAGGGTCCGCACTGCATCCCGGACCACTCCGAGTACTGCCCGCGCTGGCTGGAGGTCTGGAACCTGGTCTTCATGGAGTTCGAGCAGCGCGCCGATGGCACGCGCGTCCCGCTGCCGATGCAATCCGTCGACACCGGTATGGGCCTGGAGCGGCTGACCAGCGTCATCCAGCAGGTCCCCACGAACTACGACACGGATCTGTTCACCCCGATCCACGCCGCCATGCGCGAGCTGCTGGGACATGACCCGGAGGCGTTCGAGGCGGAGCGGTTCAGCTACCAGGTCATCGCCGACCACTCGCGCGCCGTCACTTTCCTCGTAGCCGACGGCGTGGCGCCATCCAACGAGGGCCGCGGTTATGTCCTGCGGCGCATCCTGCGTCGCGCCGTCCGCCATGGCCGCCTCCTCGGTCGCAAGCAGCCCTTCATCGACGTCACCGCAGGCGTGGTGATCGACGTGATGGAGGACGCATACCCCTACCTGGCTGACCAGCGCCAGAAGATCCTGAAAGTCATCCGCCAGGAAGAGACCCAGTTCGCCCGGACCCTGGAGGCAGGTACGGGCCAGTTGGAGACGGCGCTGGCGCCTCTCACGACGGCCGAGCGGACCGTCGGACGGCGGCCCGAGACCCTGCCGGCCGGTGCGCCGGTCCTGCCCGGCGAAGTCGCCTTCCGGCTCCACGACACGTACGGGTTCCCGGTGGACCTGACGGTGGACATGGCCGCGGAATTCGGCGTTCGCGTCGATCGCGACGGCTTCACCGCTGCCATGGCCGAGCAGAAGGAACGCAGCCGGAAGGGCACCAAGGCCGATCTGGCCCGCAATGCCGAGCTCGGCGATCTCTACCAGACGATCCTGCGGCGCGCCGGCGAGACGAGGTTCCTGGGCTACGACGGAACCGAGGCGGAGGGTCGCGTCGTGGCCATCCTCCGCGACGGCATCGAGTACGGGGAGCTCACCGGCCACGGCGAGGCCGAGGTGGTGCTGGACGCCACTCCCTTCTACGGCGAGGGCGGCGGGCAGGTCGGCGACCGTGGCGAGATCCTGGAGGCCGGCGGCGGCAGTGCGCTCTTGACCGTGGAAGACACCCAGAAGCCGATCGCCGGACTCATCGTCCATCGTGGCAAGCTCCACGGCCGGTTGCGGGTCGGCGAGACGGTGACCGCCCGCGTGGATGCCGAGCGGCGGGCTCGTACGATGCGCAACCACACCGCCACGCACCTGCTGCACCGAGCCCTGCGCAACGTCGTCGGCCCGGAGGCGCATCAGGCCGGCTCGCTCGTCGCGCCGGACTACCTTCGCTTCGACTACCCGCTGGATCGGGCACTCACCGCGGACGAGAAGCGGGCGATCGAGGACGAGGTCCGGCGGATCGTGCGCGAGAACCGGCCCGTGACCACGAAGGTGCAGCCGATGGCCGACGCCATCGAAGCCGGCGCGGACGCCTTCTTCGACGAGAAGTACGGCGAGCGTGTTCGGACGGTCCGGGTCGAGGGCTACTCGCTCGAGCTGTGCGGTGGAACCCACTGCTCGGCCTCGGGACAGATCGGCGGCTTCGTCATCACGGCCGACCGCAGCATCGGCGCCGGCGTCCGTCGTATCGAGGCCGTGACCGGCGACGGCGCTGATGCGCTGCTCCGCGAGCGCCTGACGCTTCTCGAGCACATTGCCGACGCGGTCGGCGCCACTTCCCCGGACTCGGTCCCGGATCGGGTGGCGGCTCTACAGGAAGAGCTGCGCGAGACTCGTCGCCGCCTGCGCGCCGGCGGAAGTCGCTTGCCCAAGGCGGCGGAGCTGGCTGCCGGAGCCCAGGAAGTCGCGCCCGGAATCAAGCTCGTCGTCCATTCGAGCTCTTTCGAGTCGCCCGAGCAATGGAAGGGCTACGTCAAAGAGGTTCGGTCGGCCCTGGGCAGCGGCGTGATCGCCGTCGCCATGGATGCCGACGCCCCCCAGATCTTCGTCACCGTCAGCCCGGATCTGGTGAGTCGCGGCATCTCCGCGGGCGAGCTGGTGAAGGTCGCGATGAAGTCGATGGAAGGCCGCGGCGGCGGCCGTCCGGAGATGGCCCAGGGCATGGGCACCCGTCGGGATGGGATCGGCGCGGCCATGGCCGCGATCGCGGATACACTTAGAACGGCAGGCAAGTAGCGCAAAGCTAGGGGAGGCCGTGGCGTTCTGGCGCAGGATCTGGGGCCAAGAGGAGGAGACGACCCTCGCTGCCTGCACCGCCCTGGACATCGGGACGGAATTCGCCAAGGCTCTCGTCTTCGAGATAGATGAGAGCGACTTGGGCACGGTCCGCGGTGTCGGACGGAAGCGCCAGGGTCTCTCGCACATGCAGTCGGGCACGGTCACCGACATCAACGCCGTAGTCGACAACTGCTCGGTGGCGCTCCAGGAGGCCGAGGAGATGGCCGGCTTCCGGCCGACGCAGTGCGTGATCGGGATCGCCGGCGAGCTGGTCAAGGGCTTCACCACGACCCATTCGCAGGAACGCAAGCGACCCAGCGCGCCGATCACGGATGCCGAGCTTCAGAAACTGATCAACGGCGTGCAGCACGAGGCTCTGAGGGAGGCGGAGCGGGCCATCACCTGGGAGACCGGCCTGCCGCAGGTGGACGTGCGGCTGGTCCACGCTGCCGTCACGGGTGCCCAGATAGACGGCTACCCGGTGACGAATCCCGTTGGCTTCAAGGGGCGCCACGTCAAGATCAGCATCTTCAACGCCTTCGCCCCACTGGTTCACCTGGGCGCTCTCCAGACCGTGGCGCAACAGCTGGAGCTGGAACTGCTGGAGATCGTGGCCGAGCCGTACGCCGTGGCGCGGGTCCTCGGCAGTGAGCAAGTCCAGCAGTCCGGCGCCCTCTTCATCGACATCGGCGGCGGCACGACGGACGTGGCGCTCGTCCGTCACGGCGGCATCGAGGGGACGCGCATGTTCGCCCTGGGTGGCCGCGCCTTCACCAAATCCCTGGCGGACCGCCTGGACCTGCCCTTCCCGCGGGCCGAGGAGATCAAGGTGGACTACGCCCGGGGCCTGCCGGTGGATCAGCGCCCGGACGTGGCACGGATCGTCTCCGAGGACGTGGCCATCTGGTCCGCGGGCGTGGAACTGGTTCTGGAGGAGCTGGCGGCGGGCGATCTTCTGCCCGGCCGCGTGTACCTTTGCGGCGGCGGCTCGCACCTTCCAGAGATAGGTGCGGCTCTGTGCAGCGAGCCTTTCTGGAAGCGGCTGCCGTTCAGCCGGCCGCCGGAGGTAGCAATAATGGCCCCCGAGCAGGTCGAACGGATCAAGGATGGAACGCACCTCCTCGTCGATCAGCAGGACGTCACGCCACTGGGTCTGGCCTACCAGGCGATCGAGCTGCAGACAAATGAAGATCCGCTGGATGTCGCTTTGCGGCGCGTCCTCCGAGCCATGAAGATGTAACCGATGGCCATCTATTACCTCGACGTCAACGATGAGATCACCTCGGCTGCCGCGCGGATCCGAGATTCGTCCGACAACCGGATCGCGCTGGTTCTCTCGGGTGGGTCGCGCGTGGCTACATCCCGCATCAATTTCCGGCTGCTCGCTGGTGAGGCCAAGCGCCGCAACAAGAGGCTTGCGATCGTGGCCGCGGATCCGACGGTCCAGTCGGTGGCGCGATCTGCTGACCTGCCGGTCTTCGCCACGGTTGGGGAGTACGAGAAAGCGGAGACCGCCCGGGCGAGCGGAGGGGCGGAAGGGGCAAGGGGCGAGGTCTCCGACACGCTGGACGAGCTGGCCCTCACGGTCGGGCCGAGGACGTCGGGTGGGCGCCCGACGGCCGGTCAGGGTAGCTCGGGCGGGCTTGCCAGGGAAGGCCGGGCCTGGCCGGGGCGAATCCCTAGATCGGTGTTCGTCGGGCTCGCCGCCGTAGCCGTCCTTGTCGTTGGCCTCGGGGCCTTCTTCTTCTACCCCAGCGCCACCGTGGCGCTGACGCTGCGCCAGGAGCCCGTCGGTCCCCTCAGCTTGAGCGTCACGGTGGACCCCAACGTGTCCGCACCGAATGATGGGGCGGCGACCGTGCCCGGATCGAGCAAGACGTTCCCGGTCGGGGCTTCCGGGTCCTTCGACGCCACCGGTCAGCACGTGGATGAGACGGCGGCGACCGGGACCGTGACCTTCATCAGTGAGAACACTCTTCTCCCAGTCCCGATCCCGGCGGGGACGCAGGTCACAACGGCCGGTGGTGTCGCCTTTGCCACCACTGCCGCGAGGACCGTGCCGAAGGCGGTCTTCGCGACCGGTACGCGCGGCACGATCGACGCACCTGTCACGGCCGTCAAGAAGGGGACGGCCGGGAACGTTCCCGCGAAATCGATCGTCAAGGTCCCGTCCGATCTCGCCGCCCTTCTCATCTCCGTATCGAACGCCGATCCCACGACCGGTGGCACGCACACGGAGACGCCGATGATCGTGCAGGCCGACATCGACAAGGCCGAGAGCAACCTCATGTCACAGATCGAGTCGGGCCTCCAGGCGGCGATCGCGGCACCGGGGGCGGTTCCGTCGGGGTCGACCCTGTTCTCGGTCTCGGCGCGCCTCGGGGTCACGACGTTCGACCCCGATCCGAAGGGACTGCTCAATCAGACGACCGGCTCGTTCGACCTCAACGCCAGGGCCACCGGCACGGCGGTCGTGGCGGATCTGTCGACCGTGCGCAAGCTCGCCGAGGGGCGGATCCGGGGGGCCGTTCGAAGCGGATACAGCCTGGTCGACGGGTCGATCGCGACGCAGCTGGGGACGGCCGCGATTCAGGGCGATGCAGTCGTCGTGCCGGTCACGGCCCAGGGTCTGCAGTCGCGGATCGTCGACGCCGGCCAGGTTCGTACGGCGGTACAGGGCAAGTCGGTCGAGGAGGCGCGAACGTACCTGGCCCAGTTCGGCCAAGTCGACATCTCGGTCTCGCCCGGCTGGGCCTCCACGATGCCAAGCTTCGACTTCCGGATCGACGTCCAGCTCGTCACTGCCAGTCCGCCGCCGACGGCCGGCGCATCCCAGAGTGGCAGTCCCGCCGCTTCGGAGCCAGAGGCCACAACTGCCTCGGCGCCACCGGCGGCAACACCAGGCGCGCCGTCGCCGAACCCATCGCCGTCGTGATGGCGGAGGCCCGAGGCGCGGGCGCCGGGAGGCTCCACCGAGTGCTCGGCATCGATCTTGGGGAGCGCCGGATCGGAGTGGCAGTGGGCGATCTGGAGGCCCGCATCGCCACGCCGCTCATCACGTTGGGCCGGGCGAGGACCATCGCGGAAGACGCGCTCGTCATATCGCGACTCGCGTCGGAGCAACGAGCCGAGGGTCTGGTCGTAGGATTGCCAATCGACATGGACGGCGGCGAAGGTTTGCAGGCGACGCGGACGCGCGAATGGGCAGCGGCGGTGGCAGGTGCCACAGGCCTGCCCGTACGGTTCCGAGACGAGCGTCTTTCGAGCGAGCGAGCCGGGCGCCGCGTCGGAATGCCCGCCAGAGGTCGCTCCGGGGGGCCGCCGACGGCCGCGCAGAGGGACGCCCATCGAGCCCGAATCGACAGAGAAGCGGCGGCGTTGATCCTCCAGGACGAGCTGGACGCGACGACCACGGATAGCTGGAGCTCAGAAATCAGATGACGGTTCGAGATGGGGGGAAGCCGAGGTCGGGGG
>JBEKPL010000065.1:0-14888 GCA_049520815.1 Candidatus Limnocylindrales bacterium | reverse complement strand
GATCCTCGGCGGCTCCGACCTGATCGACGACGCGGAGATCGGAGCGCCGCTCTTCGTGGAGCTCGCGAGCCGCTTCTGCGTCCACGTCTACGCCGCCGACCTGAGCGGCGACCTCGGGAAATCGCTCTGGATCGCCCTGGCGGTTTCCGACAACCTGGTTGGCGGCTACATCGACGCGGACTCCGACCTGTGGGACTCCTACGAGACCAGCTCACCCTGGAACGTCGACACGCTCAACAATGAGGCTGCGCCGAACGGGGACGTCCAGGCTGAGCTGTTGCGGGCCATCGACCACGTGCGCAAGCCGCCGGATCCGGCCGAGGCCATGGCCAGCGTCGGGGGTGCCGTTCGCGACGCCCTCACGGGCTTCTTCGGCGATCGAACGAACCAGACGGACAGCCTCCTGGGCGCGCTGGTGGCGCTCTTCGCCCTGGTCGTCTTCGCTATCGCCCGGCAGCTTCGACGTCGCGAGCCAGGCTACGCCGACGACGACTCGGTGCTGCTGCCGGGTCCTCCGGTCGACATGACCCCAGCCGTCGCGGCCCTGGTGGCGGCGCCGCTGGACACCACCCGAGCCGTGACAGTCGCTCTTCTGGACCTGGCCGCCCACGGCCACATCGCCTTCTACCAGGAAGCAACGCTGATGGGACCGCGTGGCGGCATCAAGGTCGTTTCCGCGTCCGGAGCGTCCGAGTACGCCCATATCGGCCATGCCTCAGCCGCGTCGCGGGCTCTCGGGCCGGCCGAGCAGTTCCTTCTCGACGGCCTTCAGGCAGCCGCAGCAGGGGGGGCCAACCTGTCACCGACCGACTTCGCCGGGCTGCGGCCCCTGTTCGAGCAGACGGGCGAGCAGCTCGAGCGCATCGCCGGTCAGCGCGGCTGGTTGAGAATGCAGACTCGATCCGTGTCGCCGTTGTGGGTTGCAGCCGGGGCCGGGCTCTTGATCGCCGCGGTTGGCTGGGCGCTCGTACGCCAGCCTGTGGCAGCCGCGTGTGAGGCCCTGGCGGGGCTGATCGTCCTGCCGCGCGCGACGCGGATGCCACTCCCGCTGCGGACGCCCGATGGGGCTATCACATCGGCCATGGTCGGCGCCTACCGCCGGACCCTCAAACGAGCCCTGGCCGGTGGGCCGGGCACTCTCCCGCCCTGGCTGGCGAATGCCGAGGAAGCTGCCTTGTGGGGGTACGCGTGGGGTCTCGAGGGCGAGGTGCAGGCATTCGTGGGCCGCAGCGTCGGCATGGCCATGCACGGCCCGGATGTCGCCGGTATCGACGCGGCCACGTTCGACGCCGCAGGCTTGCGTTCGTTCACGATGATGCTCGGCGGACTGTCCGGAACCGGTCCGGCCCGCCCGGTAGGGCTAGATACGGACGCGATCGCGAGCACGCTCAACGGCCTTGGCCGACCGATGACCGGCCCAGCCGCGGCGGAGACTCGGCCGTCCGGCGGTCAGGGTGACCCGGGCAACTAGCTCGACGCGGCACTCGTCCGGAGCTGCCACGCCGCTTCGGGACCGCCAGACGGGCCTGCCAGGGCGCTACCTCGTCGGCTATTGCGTACCCAGCCTGGCCGGGCGACACTAGCGTTGCTCGACGACCGCTGGACCAGAGGCGGAACCGGCTCGTCAGCCCAAGGTTCGCTGCCGGGATCGAGCCTACGGCGCGACTGCGGAAGGGCCGGAAACCATGGATCGCAAGCGCGTCGTGATCATGGGGTCGGCGGGCCGCGACTTCCATGACTTCAACGTCGTCTACCGCGCGGACCCGAGCTTCGAGGTCGTGGCCTTCACGGCGGCGGCGTCTCAGATTCCAGGCATAGCCGGGCGGAGCTACCCGCCGGAGCTGGCCGGGCCTCTGTACCCGGAGGGAATCCCGATCGTTGTCGAATCGGAGCTGGAGCGCGTGCTCGCCGAGAAGTCGGTCGACCTGGTCGTCTTCGCGTACAGCGACGTCTCCCACGAGCTGGTCATGCATTCGGCCAGCCGGGCCCTCGCCTGCGGCGCCGACTTCGAGCTGCTGGGGCCGGCGCGGACGATGCTGCACAGCTCCCGGCCCGTGCTGGCTATCGGCGCCACCCGCACCGGGGCCGGCAAGAGCCAGACCACCAGGTACCTCGCCGCGCTGCTGGAAAAGCAGGGCTTGCGGGTCGTCGTCGTCCGCCACCCCATGCCGTACGGCGACCTGGCCGCCCAGCGGATCCAGCGCTACGCCACCTACGCCGATCTCGATCGCTACCAGACCACGATCGAGGAGCGCGAGGAGTACGAGCCGCACCTCGATGCCGGGCGGGTCATGTATGCCGGCGTGGACTACGAGGCGATCCTGCGCCGGGCCGAAGCCGAGGCCGACGTCGTCGTGTGGGAGGGCGGCAACAACGACTTTCCGTTCTATCGGCCGGATCTCTTCATCGTCATTGCCGACCCGCTGCGGGCCGGCCACGAGCTGCACTACCACCCGGGCGAGACGAACATCCGCATGGCCGACGTGGTCGTGATCAACAAGATGGACTCCGCCACGCCCGAGCAGATCGACGAAGTGAAGGCAAACATCGCCGCCACGAACCCGCGCGCGAAAGTGATCCTGGCCAGTTCGGCGTTGACGCTGGTCGGCGGCGAGATCGCCGGCAAGCGCGTGGCCGTCGTGGAGGATGGTCCCACGCTCACCCACGGCGGTATGACCTACGGCGCGGGTGTGGTAGCGGCGCGGCGGTTCGGAGCTGCGGAGCTCGTAGATCCGGTGCCGTATGCCATCGGAGAGCTGGCGGGGACACTGGCCCGCTATCCGGCCCTGGAGCACCTGATCCCGGCCATGGGCTACGGCCAGGAACAGATGCACGAGCTGGAGACCACCCTCAACGCGATGCCGGCGGACCTGGTTCTGTCGGCGACCCCCATCGACCTGACCCGAGTCCTGCGCCTCACGAAGCCGGTGGTCCGGGTACGCTACGAACTCGAGGAGTTGACATCGCAGGCCGGGACGCCGAGTCTGACCGAACTCCTCGCTCCGATCGTCGAACGGGCGCGAGCCGGCTCGACATCGCGAGCGCATCGCTAGCCGGAGAGAGCCGTCATGACGCGTCACTTCCTGACTTTGGATTCCCTGGGCGGCGATGGGATCCGCCACGTCCTCGATCTGGCGGCTGAGGCCAAGAAGCGGAAGGGGATGACCCGCGGGTCGCTCGTGGGCGGCCGGGTGGGGCTCATCTTCGACAAGCCCTCGCTCAGAACGCGCGTAAGCTTCGAGGCCGCCGCGTGGGGCCTGGGCATGCTGCCCATGACTCTCCGCGCCGACGAGATCCAGATCGGCGGGCGAGAGAGCATTCCTGACTCCGCCCGGATCGTGTCCCGCTACCTGTCCGCCCTGGTGATCCGGACCTTCGAGCAGTCGAAGGTCGAGGAACTGGCGCGGTACGCCACGATCCCGATCGTCAACGCCCTCACCGACGACCACCATCCCTGCCAGGCTCTGGCGGATGTCATGACCCTGCAGGAGGAGTTCGGCCGGTTCACGGGGTTGCGCGTCGCGTACGTGGGCGACGGCAACAACGTCTGTCACTCGCTCATCCAGGCGGCCGGTCACCTGGGCTTCACGCTGGCCGTGTCGACGCCGGAAGGCTATGAACCGAAGGCCGAGATCGTCGCGGCGGCCCGCGCCAGCTGCCGGGTGAGCGGCGGCGCCATCGAGCTGGGCCACGATCCACGGGCCGCGGTCGCCGGTGCCGATGCCGTCTACACGGACGTCTGGGCCAGCATGGGCCAGGAGAAGGAGCGCGAGGAGCGAGCTCGGGCGTTCGCCGGGTATCGCGTAGACGGCGCCCTCATGGCGCTGGCTGCCCCGCGCGCGATCTTCCTCCACTGCCTGCCGGCCCATCGCGGCGACGAGGTCACCGACGAGGTGATGGACGGGCCGCAGTCGCGCGTCTGGGACGAGGCGGAGAACCGCTGGTACACCCAGCAGGCACTCCTCTATCTGCTGATCACGGGTCAAGAACGCTGGGAGCGTCTGGAGTGACACGCTTGGCGATCGCGCTCGGCGGCAACGCCCTCATAAGGCGGGGAGAGCCCGGCTCGACCGAGGGCCAGCGCCGCAACCTGGTCGCGGCGGCGCGGGGCCTTGTCACTCTCGCCGAGGGAAGCCGGGCGGAGATCGTCATCACCCACGGCAACGGTCCGCAGGTCGGGTTCCTCGCCATCGAGGCGGAGATGGCCGCGTCGGTCGTGCCGGCGTCCCCGCTGGACGTGCTGGGCGCGGAGACTCAGGGCCAGATCGGCTATCTGCTGGCCAATGCCCTCAACGACGCGTTCATCGAGCGTGGCAAGCGCCGTGAGATCGCGGTGGTCGTCACCCGGACCGTGGTCGCGGGCGACGATCCGGCCTTCGCCAACCCGACCAAGCCGGTCGGGCCGATCTACGACGAGGAGACGGCGCGCGAGCATGCCCGGACTCGGGGCTGGAGCGTTGCCCCGGACGGCAAGAGCTGGCGGCGCGTCGTGCCGTCGCCGGCTCCGATCCGGATTCTCGAGGCGGCCGCGATCCGCACGCTGGTAGAGGCGGGCGCGCTGGTCGTCGCGTCCGGAGGTGGGGGAGTGCCCGTCGTCGAAGGGCCGGACGGTCGGCTGGAGGGCCGCGAGGCGGTCATCGACAAGGACCTGGCGGCGGTCGTCCTGGCGCGTGCCGTCGAAGCCGATGGGCTGGTCCTGCTGAGCGACGTGGATGCGGTCTACCGGCGCTGGGGAACGCCGCGGCAGGAGCCGATTCTGAGGCTTTCGGTGGACGAAGCGTTCGAGGGGCTTGCCGCCGGAGCCTGGCCGTCGGGCTCCATGGCCCCGAAGGTGCGGGCGTGCGCGGAGTTCGTCCAGGGTGGCGGCCGCTTCGCCGCGATAGGGGCCCTGGAGAACGCAGTGGCGATCGTCCAGGGCGCCTCGGGGACATGGTTCGGGACCGAGGCGGTAGGCTGGCCGCGGCGCGCGGCGTAGCGCCGGAGGCCGCAATTCCCCGACCGCCCGGTTCCGGCGTGACTGCTACTGGTAGGCGCTGGCCTGAAGGGCGTACAGCTCCGCGTAGAGGCCGCGGTTGCGCACCAGGGTCGCGTGCGGGCCGGCCTCGACGACTCTGCCATCGGCCACGACGATGATCAGGTCGGCCATGCGGACCGTAGAGAAGCGGTGCGATACGAGGACGGTGATGCCCCCGGTCGCCTGGCCCACTCGCCGCGCTCCTTCGGCGTATCGCTCGAAGAGGGCATGCTCGGCTTCCGCGTCTAGGGCCGAGGTGGGCTCGTCCAGGACCAGAAGGAGAGGCATCTCGCGCATCATGGCCCGCCCCAGGGCCAGCTTCTGCCACTGCCCGCCGGAGAGCTCGACGCCGTCGGTGTAGGACTTGCCGAGCTGCGTCTCGAGTCCCTGGGGAAGGCGGCCGACGATGTCGCCGGCGCGAGCGCGGTCGAGCGCCGCTTCGACGGCCGGGACCTCCTCGAGGTGGGTGAGATCCCCGACGCCGACAGTGCGGCGGGCCAGGAACTCGAAACGGAAGAAGTCCTGAAAGCCCGAAGCGATGCGGCCCCGCCACTCAGTAACGGGGATCCGGCTCAGGTCGGCGCCATCCACGAGGACGCGACCTGCGGTTGGCTCGTAGAAGCGGCATAGCAGCTTCACGAGAGTGCTCTTGCCGGCGCCGTTCTCACCGACTATCGCCACGGTGGAGCCGGCCGGCAGGAAGAGGTTCACGCCTTCGAGGACCATTCGTTCCGTTCCGGGATACCGGAAGGCGAGGTCCTCGAAGCGGATCCCGTCCCGGATACGGGACGGGGCGGCCAGGTCGGCCGCCCTCGGCTCGCGGGCTCGGACGTACTCCTCCAGCTCTCCGAAGCGGGCAAAGGCTCGGGCAATGCGCTGCAGGTCGGTCAGAAGCGAGACGGCGGCCGCGATCTGCTGATTCACCTGCGCGGCGAGAGTGATGGCCAGGACCACGTCGCCGACGCTGCGCCGGCCACCGACCGCGTCGTAGACCACGACCAGCACTCCTGCCACATAGCCCGCCGCGAAGACGAGCTGTCCGGCGGTGCGGAGCAGCATCGCCCGCAGATGGGCTCGCCACAGCCGCCTCGTGGTCCGCTCCCACAACTCGGCGTGCCGCCGGCGGACCTCGTTCTGGAGCCGGAAGACCCGCAGCTCCTTCGCCGGGCCGGAGCCTGTGGCCAGGCGGAAGAAGTGCTGGGCCAGTCGGGTGTCCTGGGCGGTCTGCTCCCTGGCTCGGTCCAACGTGAGCTGCGCTCTCCTGCCGGTGACGAGAGGCGGTATGGCAACGAGCGGCAGCAGCAGCAAAACCGGGTTGACGAGGGCGAGCAGAACGCCGGTCATGGCAATTGCCACCGCCAGGCTCGAGAGGGCCAGCAGGGCGTAGAAGCCGTCCTGGATCTGCTCCAGCTCGCGCTCGAGCACGGTCACCCTGTCGGCGTACTCGGGCCGCTCCTGGTGCTCGATTCCGGCAGAGCCGTTGGCCAGGGCGATCAGCCGCTGCTCCATAGTCAGCAGGTTGATCTCGGACAGCTCGAAGTAGGCGATGTGGGCGAAGTGCCCGAGAGTCAGCAGGGCCAGGACGAAGACGGCGACGACAACGCCGGCGACGGCTGCGGTCCCGGAATCGCCGGCGACCGCCGCATCGGTGAGCCATTTCAGAGCAAGCGCCAGGAGCGGAGCCGCGACGGCGCTGCCCAGAACCAGGACTATGGCAATCGCGGTCTTGACGCGGTTCTGCCCCCACGACAGCTGCATCAGCTGGTAGGAACTGCGGAGCGTCTCGATCATCGGGCGTCCTCCGTCCCGGCGAATGCCGCAGCTTCGCCTGGGGGGAGGCTCGGGCCATCGTCCGGCCCTTCGTCGCCGGCAATGTCGGCGGCATCGACGGTCTCCAGATCGACGTCCTCATCGACGAACCGCTCCGCCTGGAGACAGAACAGCTCGGCGTACCGGCCGCCCAGCGTGACCAGCTCTTCGTGACTGCCCTGTTCGATCACGTGCCCGTGCTCCAGGACGGCGATCCGGTCGGCATGGCGGACACTCGAGAAGCGGTGTGAGATGAGCAGAGCCGTCGTCCCGCGAGTGACGTCCACGAAGCGATCGAAGAAGGCAGCCTCGGCTCGAACGTCCAGGGACGCTGTCGGCTCGTCCAGGACGAGAATCGAGGCTCCGTTCTCGAGGGCGAAGACCGCTCGGGCGATCGCAACGCGTTGCCACTGCCCTCCGGATAGCTCGGCCCCGTCCTCGTACTGGCGGGCGAGCGGAGTGTCCAGGCCGCGGGGCAGCCGCTCCAGAGTGGCCAGCATGCCGGCTCGGCGGGCGGCTTCCCGGAGCCGCTCGCGGTCGGAGGCGATCTCGATCGCGCCGAAGCCGATGTTCTCGGCTGCCGTCAGCTCGTAACGGTTGAAGTCCTGGAAGATGACCCCGATCTGCCGTCGCCAGTCGTCGACGTCGAACGATCGGACGTCGATCCCGTCGACGAGCAGGCGGCCGTCGCTCGGGTCGTACAGGCGGGCGAGGAGCTTGACCAGAGTCGTCTTGCCGGCGCCGTTGAGGCCGACGATGGCGGTGCAGCGGCCGGCCGGCAGGACCAGGTCCAGGCCGTCCAGGACGGACCGATCCGAGCCCGGGTAGTGGAACCCCACCCGCTCGAAACGGATCTCGCGGCGGGGGATACCGGCCGGGTCCAGGCGCGGATCCAGCTGGACGGTGCGCTCGTCGAACTCGGCCATGCCCCGCTCGAAGCCCTGGACGCCGTCGTAGGCGAACATGCCGAACTGGGTCTGGGTATCCGCCTCCGCGTAGTTCTCGCCGAGCCTCAACGCCGCCAGTGTCGCCTGCAGAGCGAGGGCGAGCTGCGTCAGCGACAGCTCGTGCAGGGCGGCGGCCCGGCCCAGCGTCGCCAGGACCACTGCCGTCACGATCAACCCGAAGGCGGTGTAGCGAAGGTACGGGACGAAGTAGATCCTCCGGCGCTCGGCCCAGATCTTCTCGAGCAGCCCAAGCTGAAGCCCGCGGTACTTGCCCGAGAGCCAGTCGGCCAGGCCGAAGACCCGTATCTCTTTGGCAGCTGCCGCCTGGATGGCGACGGAGCGGTAGTAGTCGGTCTCCCGCAAGGTCTCGATGTTGCGGTAGAAGAGGCTGCCGTAGGTTCGGAGGCCGCCGCGGTTGCCCTTGCGGAAGATCATCGTCGTGGCCGTGACGACGGCCGCCGCGGGCCACGAGAACACGATCCCGACGACGAGGGCGTAACCGATCAATTGGGTGTAGCGAGCCAGCAGGGCCAGCAGCGCGGCGCAGGCGATGCCCGGCGTCCGAAAGCCGAACTCGAGGTTTCGGGCGGCCTGGCCAAGGTCGTTGAGGAGCCGCTGATCCTCCAGCGGGCCGATCCCGGCGCTGCGAAGCGACGCCACAATCAGGCGCTGGTGGATCTTGCCGTCCACGCGGCGTGCCATCAGCTCGCCCAGCGCGATCTGGAAAGGGGCCAGGATCTGCTGAGCCACGAAGGCGACCGCGGCCACGACGAAGGCGATCACGAGGGCCCGCCACTCGGGCGAGCCTAAGCCTCCGGCCACGGCTTCCGGGACGCGCCCGATCATGACGCTCGTGGCCACGATGAAGAGGACCGGCAGCATCCCAAGGATCAGGTTGAGCGTCACGAGCACGCTCATGAGCCCCGCGCCGCCCGACGGGACCAGCGCGGCGATGCGCAGGTAGCTTCGGACGACCTCGAGCGCCCCACGGAGATAGTTGGTCATCGGGATCTAATCCTGGGCTGCGCCGGCGCGACTGCGCTCGGCCGGGTGACGGAGAGTACAGCTTACCCAACCGGCCTCAGTCCGTGATTCTCGACGACTGGCGGGCGTGACTCGTGCAGTGCGGCGCCCTGCCGAGGCGGTGCCGAATCGCCTCGCCCGGGTCAGTCCTGCTGGCTCGAGAAGGAGCCGAATCCCAGGCGAGCCGAGATCTTGTCCGCAAACTCGGCGCGTACCGGCGCAATCTCCTCGCGGGTCATGCCGAGCTCACTGGCGATCTCATCGAGCGTTGCACTCTCCGTCCCGCTTATGGAGTCGTCGGCGGTGCAGACTCGATAGCAAGCCCGCAGCACGGTCAGACGCTGCTCAGGGGTCGAAAGCTCTCGGAACTCGCGCGTCACCAGGTAGTCGCTCGTCCCGCCGGTGGTCTTCTCCTGGAGCTTGGCCATCTCCACGACCAGCACGGACTGAGATTCGTCCAGGCCGGAGCCCGTCAGCTCCTGCTCCATCGCGGCGGTCTCGGCGTCGCTGATCTCCAGGTCCGCGTAGGCGGCACGGGCCAGGACGTAGGCCATGCCGGCCAGCAAGCGGGCCTGCTCCGGAGGCAGGGCCTCCAGCCTTGCCACGATATGCCGAACGGCCTCCGTCTCGGCGGCTAGAGGCGGCTGCTCGGCCGCGGGCTCGGATGCGCGGCCACCGAGGAATCGCAGGAAGGACATCGCCTCTCCTTCGAACCCGATCCGGCGGCTCTGCCGTGCCGGCGAATCGGCATCAGGCGTGAGTGAACAGCAGATGCAGCTCCATGGTCCCGTGGTCGTCAACCGACACGACCGAGAAGGCACTGGGCCCCTGGAAGCCGTAGTCGGCGAAGACGATTGGCACCGAGCCGGCCACGGCGATGATGCCGCCCTGGCGTTGTACCTGCAGAGCGATCTGGACGGTCCTGGTCACTCCGTGAAGAGTGAGTGCGCCCGTTGCGTTGACGGTCACCGACTTGCCCTCTGCCGGCAGCGAGCCGAGATCGACCGGCTGGGTCGTCTTGAACGTCGCCGTCGGATAGGTGTCTGTCTCTATCGCCTGGCGGCGCAGCTGGGCATCGCGATGGGAGTCGTCGCTGGCGAGCGCGGTCAGATCGGCGGTGATCTGGACGTTGTCGACCGTGGAGCCGGTGAGGGTCATGGACCCGGACACCTTGGGCGTTCGCCCGACGGCAGTGTGGCCGCCGACGCCCACGAGTTGCTCCTGGACCCGGTAGCCCACCCATGACGAGCTAGCGTCGGCCATGTTGCCGAGGCTTCCGTTCACCTGCCACGAGCCGTCCAGCGAGGCCGGGGCCGGTACCGAGGCACCCGCCGGAATCACCGGCGCGCCCACGGCCGCGGGCTCCGCCGGTCCGATCAGGATGTACCACAGTCCGTAGCCGCCGGCCGCGATCGCGGCCAGGACGAAAAGGCCGGCGACGACAATCAACAGGTTGCGCCGACCGTGCGATTGACCGCCGGTTGGAGGGAGTGACGCCGTCATCTGGCCGACCTCTAGTTCGGGATATGCCCGGTCGAGTCCGTGGGCGCGGACCCGATAGGAACGTAGAATGATCATCTGAAGGCCGGTTGAAGACGTCCTTGGTGATCCGTCTGACGGCACGCGCGGTCCGACACCAGACAGTGGAGAATACGCCAGTGATCCAGTGGGACCAGTCGATGTCGACCGGAGTCGACACTGTCGATGCCCAACACAAACAGCTGATCGCCTGGCTGAACGACCTGTTGGGCGCGATGAGCCAGGGCCGGGGCCGTCTCCAGATCCAGGGATTGCTGGATCAGCTGGGCATCTACGCCGCCACTCACTTCAGCCACGAAGAAGAGTGCATGGTCAGGTACAAGTGCCCCGCCGCCGAGCAGAATGCGCGGGCTCACAAGGACTTCGTTGCGACGTTCGTGGCCCTGGAGCATGAGTTTCAACGGGATGGCGCGACGGCCCATCTTGTGGTGCGGGTCGAGATCGAGCTGATGCGTTGGCTGACGACCCACATCAAGCGGACGGACACCCAGCTGTATCCGTGTGTCAAGGCCGCGCAAGACAAGGTCCCCGACAAGGCCCCGCGCTCAAAGCCTGTCCCACGCCCCAATCGCCGCGCAGGTCGTGGGCCCGGTTCCAGGTAGCACGAGCCTCCAACCGCAGCGCTGCGCGCCGCCTGAGTGAAGGAACCACCCCAAACGGGTTGGGATTTCTTCAACCTTCGCTTGGGCCGGAAGTACCGCTTGTGCGGCCGGGGTCTCCACTCGACTGTAGGAAACGGCTCGTAAGAAGCCGCTGACGTTCCCCGCGACGGGCCGCATGTCGCTCGCAACCGCCTGAACGGGTGGTTGCCAGCGCGCCAGACACTGCACCGCACGGCCCCAGGCGCACCCCAGCGGTGTGGGGATCGTCAACCGGCCTCGACGCGTCAGCCTCTAGCCGTCAGGAGGAGACCATCGTGCGGATCTCGCATCGACCACGCCCCGGCACGTTCGCATCCGCACTCGCACTCGGCGCCCTGTCGCTTGCCTTCTCGCTGGCATGGGCGGTTCCGTCCGTCAGCGCCGCGTCCGGTCCGGCCAATGTCGAGGCCTCCGAGCTCGTGCGCCTGATCAACGGGGTTCGCGGTGCGAATGGCCTTGGCGCGCTGCGACTCGATCCATATCTGGCGGGTCTTGCTCGCGATACCTCGATGTCGTGCCCGGGCGATGCTTCGCTTGTGATGCTCGGGCGAACGAGAGACGGAGCCGAGAACAACTACGTATCACACTCCCTGCGGCTGTGCCCGACCGTGAAGTTCGTTTCGATTCTGCAGACTGCGTACAAGTACTGGAACGTCGGCGAGATCATGCTGCAGAACGGTGGCTACGGCTCGGCCCAGTATCTGGTCAGCTACAACGGCAGCAGCTCTACCTACCAGACCTACAGCTACTCCACGACCGGCCACGCCATCCTCGGCTGGATGAGCAGCGGCACGCACGCGGCGATCATCGTGGGTGGATACGATCGGGTCGGATGCGGCGGCTGGCTGTCTGCAAGCGGCACCTTCTGGTACGACTGCATCTTCAGCATGGGCGGCCCGAACGGCACGACCGCGCCTCCGACGAGGGCGCCCTTTGCCGATCCGGTCGCGCCGCCCCCACCGCCTCCCAATCCGACTCCGGCTCCGACCGCCAAACCCACGCCCGCTCCGACTGCCAAACCCACGCCCGCTCCGACACGCAACCCTCCTCCCATTGCCGCGGGCGTCCCGAAAGCGACG
Source organism: Candidatus Limnocylindrales bacterium (assembly GCA_049520815.1). Taxonomy (GTDB): domain Bacteria; phylum Chloroflexota; class Limnocylindria; order Limnocylindrales; family CSP1-4; genus Fen-1039. The sequence goes on along the minus strand of JBEKPL010000065.1, from coordinate 2,836 downwards.
CAGCCGGCCGTTGACGATAACGCAGCGGCGAGCCCCAGCACTCCCTATGACATGAACGGTGGCTGGTCCGGCACCGAGCTGGCCGCATTCCCGACGCTGGCCGCAACCCCGACGCTGGCCGCACCCCCGACCGCCGCGGTCGGAGGAATCGCCCAAGCCCTGGCGACAAGCAGCCCAATTCCGACCGCAGGCGCGGCTGCGGCTCAGCTGGGGGGCCACTCCGGCGTCTCGGCCGATCCCGCGCCGGCCATCCCGGCGCAGCTGCCCCGCGGCCTGGCGAGTGCGGTCGGCCTGGCCGCTGCGATGTTGAGCGCCGCCTGCGCGCTGGTGCTGCTGCGAAGGCAGCGCCGGCGGGGCGAATCGGCCAGCTAGCACTGCCCGATTCGGACCTCAGTCGTGGTCGCGCCAGCGTAGCGACGAAACGACCAGGATTGCGCCGAAGGCGATGATCACGATCGGCCACGACAGACTAAGGTCGATCCTCGGATCGATCTGATGCCAGGCCAGCATGCCGCCCACAAGGATCAGGAGCATGCCGAAGATGAGGCCGGGGCCGCGTTCGCGGCGCCCCTCGAACCTCTCCGCGTGCTGCTGCCAGCGCTCCGCGCGCCTCTGCCAGCGGTCCTGGCGCCCCTGAGCCCGCCAGTCGTTCGACCATCCGCCGCCCGGTGTGGCGGCCTGGGCCGGCGCCGCTCCGGAGGTCGGAGTGCCCGACTCTCCGGCCACCGGCACCGCTCCCTCGGATCCGGCCGGGGGCGTGGAGCCGATCGGGGTCCCGCCCGGAGCCCACGGAGACTGTGGCGGCCATTCGGAAGGTTCGATTGGGACGACGACGATCATGATCAGGTAAGCCCAGAAGGTCAGCGAGCCGGTGAAGAAGACCGACAGGAACCAGATGATCCGGACGATGACGGGGTCGACATCGAAGTAGGCCGCGACCCCGCCGCAGACTCCGGCGAGGATGCGGTCGTCGGCGGAACGGTAGAGACGTCGAGGATTCACTTGCAGCCTCCCGCAGGATGGAGCTTCAACGAGCCAAGGCTCGTGTTGACCGTCAGGTTTGCCTTGTGCGCCGCAGTCGCGTAGTTGCTCGTCTGCCAGGCGTTACCCACGCGAGTCATGGCCATGCCGGAGAAGTCACTCGAGGAGAGGCTCTCGGTCGTGGTGATTTGAAGGCCGAGCTCTGGCGGAGCGCAGACGTCGAGTGACCCGAGGTTCGTCTTGAGATCACCCCTCAGGTCGGATGAGCTGCCCAGTTCGACCCAGGCCGCGCCCAGGTTCGTCGATACGGTCAGGCTGCCCAAGCTGGCGCCGGTCAGATCGACGTGGAGGGAGCCGAAGTTGAGGGTGAACGTGGCAGACGACAGAGTCGCTTCGGAGAGGCGGAATCGAGCGTCCCCGAAATCGAGCGTAGACGAGAGGCTCATCTGACCGGAGCGCGGCAGCGCGACCTGCCAGTCGTCCTTGCCTCGGTTGACCCACCAGTCGCCCCGGTCGCCCGAGTCGACCGTGAGCGATGTCGAGTCCGAGCTGACTCGGGCGGCGTGCCCGCCATCGTTGGAGGCGTTCACGTGCCACCGCTCGTCCGAGGAGGTCGTGATCGTTGCCGATCCGCACTGCAGATGCAGGTTCACCGACGAGGCTCCCCCGAAGGAGCCGTCCCGGACGATTGAAGCCGGGTTGTTGCCGCCGCTGCCGCAGCCGACGTTTGGGCCGATGGCGAAGAGGCTGCCGAGGACCAGGCCCATGCTCGCCGCCACGACCAGGCCGCCGAGGAACGCCGCGGGTGTTCGGACCAGCACGATGCCAAGTCCGATCCCCACCAGGACGAGCGGCCACAGCCGCCAGGCTTCGCCGATAGCGGAGCTCGACACGGCCCCCTGGTGATAAGCCAGCGGGACGGCGCCGAGGACGATGAAGAAGACTCCCCAGTTGAGTCGACCCCGGTCAACTCTCATGTGCACCACCTCTCGTGGACTTCCCGCCTGACAGGCATGAGGCGTCGGGCGCGGGCTGGGCCGGGCTCCGGCGATGCCGGCCGACGGGCCGCCACGGCCAGAATACGCGCCCGGATTCTGCCCACGCATCATTCGCGAGGCTGCCGTGGCGTCCTTCCCGAGATCGAGTTGCCGTCGTCCGCGAGCCGAGCGCGGCCATCTTCGATCGGGCCACGGCATAGGAGAGGCCCCGCCCCGTGGGGCAGGGCCTCCACCCGGCTAGTTGTCTGTTGGCGGAGATGGGCCCGACCGGGTGCATCGATCGGCGACCGATGCCCGGTGGCCACGCCGGACGGGCTAGCGCTTCGAGACCAGCCCCAACAGTCCTCCGACCGCGGCCGCCACGCCGCCGGCGGCTCCTACGTAGAGGCCGTAGCCGAGCGACACCGCGTATGGCCCGGTTGCGTTGGTTGTGACCAGAGGGTTGATGTGGCCGTAAGCGGTCCATTCGACTGCTGCCACGACGACGCCGCCGCCGATGGCTCCCAGGCTGAGAAGCATCCGGGCGCTGGCCGTCTTCGCCAGTCCGAGCAACAAGAGGAGGCCGCAAGCAGCAGCCACTGCACCTGCCGCGATCAGGTAGTAGCCGTTCGCGAGGTCGCCGGTGTCCTGGGTCACCTCGATCGGCTTGAAGAACGAGTCGCCGGTGCCGCTGACCGCCCAGGGCAGCCAGGCCGATCCGACGGCGGCCGCGCCGCCCGCGAGAGCGAGAAGAGCGGCAAGCATGCCCGCTCCGGCCGCCGCCGGCGCTGCTGTGACGTACTGGGGAGCGCCGTACGGGGGAGCGCCATATTGGGGAGCGCCGTACGGGGGAGCGCCATATTGGGGAGCGCCATATT
>JBEKPL010000064.1:0-15135 GCA_049520815.1 Candidatus Limnocylindrales bacterium | reverse complement strand
TCTCCAGCGAGAGGCGGGCTGACTCGCCCGCGGACCCGGACATCGGAGGATCGGTAGTCGAGCTCGACGGTACCGCGTTCGCGGACCCGGGCCAGCAGCTCGCCGGCGCTGTACGGAATGGCGGCGTCCACGTCGACCCACAGCGATGCCAGCAGGGCGGACAGCTCGGCCTTGAGTGTCTCCAGGCCGTACCCCGTCACCGCGGAGATCAAGACCGTGCCTGCGATCGCGGGACCGGGCGTCTCGCCGTCTCGAGCGGCGGCCTCGATGAGGTCGGCCTTGTTGAACGTGACGAGGCGTGGCTTGTCCCCCGCCCCGAGGTCGTTCAGGACGGTCTGGACGGTGACCCGGTGCTCGGCGAAATGGCGGTCCGAGGCGTCGACGATCTCCAGCAGGACGTCGGCTCGCGTCACCTCCTCCAGGGTGGCGCGGAAGGCGTCGACCAGCTGGTGAGGCAGCTTGTGGATGAAGCCGACCGTGTCGGTGACAATCGCGGTCTGGCCCTCGCCGAGCTTCACCTGGCGCGAGGTGGGATCGAGCGTGGCGAAGAGCCGGTCCTCCGCCTTCACGACCTCCTGCCCGACGAGCGCGTTGAGAAGCGTCGACTTTCCGGCGTTCGTATAGCCCACGATGGCTACGGTGGGGATCAAGCGGCGGTCGCGGCCGCGAGCCGCGGTGCGCCGCTGCTCCCCGACCTGATCGACCCGTTCCTTGAGCTTCTTGATGCGGTCGCGAACGATGCGCCGGTCCGTCTCGAGCTGCGACTCGCCGGGGCCGCGGGTGCCGATGCCACCGCCGGTTCGCGAGAGGTGCGTCCACAGTCGGGTCAGGCGAGGAAGCTGGTATTCGAGCTGGGCCAGTTCCACCTGGAGCCGGCCTTCGTGCGTTTGGGCGTGCTGGGCGAAGATGTCAAGAATCAGGCGCGACCGATCGATGACCTTCGTCTTGACGGTTTCTTCGAGGGCGCGCTGCTGGGCGGGCGACAGCTCGTCGTCGGTGATCAGGACGGTGTAGCCGGTCTCCGACTTGGCCGCGACCAGCTCGTCGACCTTGCCTTTGCCGACGTAGGTGTTCGGGTCGACGTGCCGGCGGTTCTGCCATTCCGCTCCAACGACTTCCGCGCCGGCCGTCTCGGCCAGGCTGGCCAGCTCCGAGATCGATTCCTCGGCCGTCCAGCCGGGGTCGTCGCCGGTGTCCACCGCGACCAGGAAAGCGCGCTCCACGGGCGCGGTGAGATCGATCATGTCCTTCGTCACCCGGGCAGGATAGCCGAAGGGCCGCACGGTGCCCGGGCTGGCGGGGGCGGGCAGCTGGGCTGGCCGGTCGCGTGGGTCCGGGTGCCTACACCAGCGTCAGCAGAGCGCCGATCGCATAGCCGAGGCCGGTCACGAGTCCGACGGTCTCGCCAGCGGTCCGGTCTCACCCGCACTCATTCGGCCCCGGTTCCGAGACCGGTCGGCGGCCGGATGTCGAACGGCTCAACCGAGTCAAACCGCTAGAGTCAGGCGGTGGTGCGTCGGCCCATGAGCAGCCGGTACACCGCGACCACGACGACGCCACCGATCACCGCGACCACGATGCTCTCGACATTGACCCCGGTCACGTCGGCGACTTTCAAGACCGTGCCAGTCAGGTAGCCCCCGACGACAGCACCGACAATGCCGAGGATGACCGTGGCGATGACGCCTTCCGTGCCTCCCATGAGCAAGTTCGTGACGAAGCCAGCGATGGCACCCAAGACGATCCACGCGATGATGCCCATAACGGCGGTTCCTCCATTGGGATACGGACAGTGGACGAGAGATCAACCAGCGGTCTGGCCGTCGTCAGCGGGTCAGGGCCGTCGCACGGCGTCCTGGACATTGCCCAGGCCCTGTTGGGCGCTGCCTTGGATCTGCTTGGCCTTGCCCCTGGCTTGCTGCTGCCTGTCGCCGGTCAACTTACCGAGCCCTTCCTCGACCTTGCCCTTGGCCTTGTTGATGGCGCCCTTGGTGTGCTCATCGGTCATCTCGATGCTCCTCCAGCCGTACTTGCCCACACCAGGCATGAATCCTCATGCCGTTCCTTCGAGTCTGGGCTGGATCTGGCGCCGGCCGCGAGGATGAGAACCCTGGTGAAGTAGCGCTTCCTGGGGACTTCGCCAACTCGCGCGGTCCAGATCTGGCAGCCCACTCGCCGACCGACACGATCTCGGGATCGTGCAGTGCTGGGCCGCGCAGCTACTCTTGCCTTAGGTTCGCCAGGTAGTTCTCGACCGCTTCGGATGACTCCTCGATCAGGATCTCACGGGTCGCGTCGAGCCACTGGATGTCCGGCTCGCGGCGGAACCAGGTGGCCTGGCGGCGGGCGAAGAGGACGTTGCGGCGGGCGTCCTCCGCAATGGCGGCCTCGCGGTCCAGGCGCCCTCCGATGACGGCCAGAGCTTCGGCGTAGCCGATGCCGGAGAAGCTGGGCGATGACGGGTCGAAGCGGGCGACCAGGGCACGAGTCTCCTCGATGAGGCCGGTGTCGAATTGGGTCCGGGCGCGAGTGCATATGCGCTCCCGCAGGACGGCCGGCTCCACCTGCAGCCCCAACCAGAGAACCGGCCGCCCGTAGCCCCGAGGCGCGGGGAGTGGCGCGTCCCCCCGCAGCCGGGCGATCTCGAGGGCCCTCACCACGCGGCGCGGGTTGCGCAGGTCCACGGCCGCGGCGCGCGTCGGGGCGATGCGGCGCAACTCCGCCACGAGCGCGGGCAGGCCATCTGCGGTGAGTCGGGCCTCCACCGCGGCGCGGACGTCCGCGTCCCACGGCAGCTCGTCCACGGCCAGGCCGCGGGCGACGGCACGGAGGTAGAAGCCCGTCCCGCCGACGAGGAGCGCGACCGCGCCACGTTCGGCGATCCCGGCCAGCGCCTGCGCCGCATGGTGCGAGTAGTCGGCGACGCTGAAGGCCTCGTCCGGATCCACGAGGTCGAGGCCGTGGTGGGGAACGCGCGCCCGCTCCTCCGCGGTGGCCTTGGCCGTGCCGATGTCCATGCCGCGGTAGACCTGCCGGGAGTCGGCCGAGACGATCTCGGCACGGACGCCGCGGGCGGCCAGCTCTTCCGCGAGGGCCAGCGACAAGGCGGTCTTGCCGGTACCCGTGGCGCCGGCCACGACTACGAGCGGCGGCAGCTCCTCAGGCGCGCCCGCCTCCGGGGTGCTTGCCTCGCGCCTGCCGGCCTCAGGCGAGGACATCGGGCTCGTCCCGGGCCTCGACCAGGCGGCCGCGCAGGGCGAACGGCCCGGCGTACTCGACGTGGACCCTCACCCGCCGGCCGACGAGGTCTGGATGTCCGGCCAGGTGGACCAGCTTGTTGTGACGTGTGCGGCCGGCCAGAGCGACGCTCCCCTCCCCCGCCGTGCCCGCCAGGACGGGAACCGGGGACGCGGCAAGGTCAACAAGGCCGGCGTCGATGTCGTCGACGTCGTTCGGGTCGAGGCGCCGGCGGGTCGGAGTCACCTGCTCCACGAGGACCTCGACGTCATGGCCGAGCCACTCGCGGTTGCGCTCGAGGCCGATCGCCTCCTGGCGCCGGAGAAGCTCGTTGAGGCGTCGCCGCTTCTCTGCGGCAGGAACGTCGTCGGCCATTTGCAGGGCGGCGGTGCCGGGTCGCGGTGAGTAGGCCGCGGCGAAGACCGTGTCGTAGCGGACCTCCTCGAGGAGCCGCAGGGTGGATTTGAACTGCGCCTCCGTCTCGCCGCAGAAGCCCACGATCACGTCGGTCGAGACGGCCAGACCGGGAACTGCCGTGCGCAGGCGTTCCAGGCGCTCCAGGTAGTGGGCCACCGTGTACTGGCGACCCATCCGCCGGAGGATCTCGTCGTCACCCGATTGGACCGGCAGGTGGAGGTGCTCGCAGACCGAATCGCAGTCGTCCATCGCCTCGATCAGCCGGTCCGAGAGATCCCAGGGGTGCGAGGTGATGAAGCGCAGGCGGGAGATAGCCGGCCCGCCGGCGTCGCCACGGATGGCGTCGATGGCGCGCAGCAGCTCGGCCAGATCCGGCCGGGCCAGCAGGTCCAGTCGCCGGCCGGCGGAACGCGTGGTGTCGATGTGGCCGAAGCGCTCTTCGGGCGGCAGATCGTGGCCGTAGCTGTTGACGTTCTGGCCGAGGAGGGTCAGCTCCCCGAAGCCGGCCGCGGCAATCTGACGGGCCTCGGCCACGATGTCGTCGAACGGTCGGCTGCGTTCGGGCCCGCGCGCGAAGGGGACGATGCAGTACGTGCAGGTCTTGTCGCAGCCGTAGACGATCGGCAGCCAGGCGGAGATCGTCGAGGAGCGGGCGACGCGGCCTTCTGCCAGGGCTCTGGTGCGGTTGGCGGCGAGCCGATCGGCGGCGCTGACAGGCCGGCCCCCCAGAACGGTGGTCGCGGCCGTGTCTGCCGTGCGCAGGCCCACAGGAGCCTGGGCCGAGACGAGCCCTAGGCGGAGCGCCAGCTCCGGCTCCTCGTCCGGTCGGAGAAAGAGATCGACGGCCGGGAAGCGCTTGGGCAAACGTGCCCGTTCGGATTGTCGGACACCACAGCCGGCCAGCACGACCCGCATCCCGGGCTTGGCCCGCTTGAGCTCGGCCAGAAAGCCCTGCCGGCCTATCACCTTGGCCTCGGCGTGCTCTCGCACGGCACAGGTGTTGATGACGACGAGATCGGCTTCTTCGATGGACGTGGAGCGCACGCAGCCGACGGCCAGGAGCTGACCGGCCATCTCCTCGGAATCGCTCTGGTTCATCTGGCAGCCGAGGGTCCAGACGAAAAAGCTGGGCAGGACCGTCTCGTCGGGGCGGAATTCGGCCAGGCCGGGCTCCACGACGGGCCGCGGGGCCCCGCAGGGCGACAGCGGAGCCAGCGGCGTGAGCTGGCGCTCGGTCATGGCACGGGCCGGTCTAGCGGGAAGACCGCCGCGGAGCGGCCGAGAGAGGCGAAGACGGCCGCGGCGTCCTCCTCAGGCACGAAGATCGTGGCGTGAGCTTCGGCATACGTCTCGCCGTCGCCGTGGTAGTCGCTGCCCCCTGTGGGGACCAGGCGCAGCTCCCTCGCGAGGATCTCCATCTCCGCGACCGTCTCGGCGTCGAAGCGGCGGTGGTGGACCTCGAGCCCTCGCAGGCCGGCCTCGATGAGCTCGCGAATGAGATCGGAACGAACGGCCGCGTCGGGGAAATGGGCCAGCACGGGCAGGCCACCGGCCGCCGCTATGGTCGCGATGGCCTCGCGCGGGCCGAGCCCCTGGCGCGCGATGTAGGCCGGCCGGCCCCTGGCCAGGAGGCGCTGCATGGCGTCGTCGACGCTGGTGGCATGCCCTGCGGCAACGAGCGAGCGGGCGATCCTCGGGCGGCCCAGGGCCACTCCGGCTGCCGCGCCGTCGTCCGGCAGGTAGCCTTCGACGCCAAGCCCCAGCTCGCGCAGGCGCTCGACCATCAGCTCGAACCTGTGAGCCCGGCCCTGACGCTGGCGCTCGAGGGCCGCCTCGAAGGCATCGTCGGAGGGATCCACTCCCAGGCCGAGGATGTGCAGTTCGCCCTCCCAGAGGCGGTCGATACCGGAGGCTACGCTGTTGATCTCCACCGCCGGCAGGAGCTCGAGCGGCAGGGTCGGAGCGGGCATATCGGCGCCAGGAGGGGCCGCGCCGCCGAGCGCCATCAGCTCGCGAACCCCTGCCAGGGTGTCGTGGTCGCCCAACGCGAGCAGCCTGACACCAACCGCCGCGGCCGCCTCGACGAGCGCGAGTGGCTCCAGGACCCCGTCGGAGCGGTTGCTGTGGACGTGGAGGTCTACCCGCGACGGATATGCCGGCACGACCCGCGTGCCCCCTGTCGCCCGGTAGGCGGTGCCACGGAAGCGGAGCGATCCAGACTCGCCGCGCCGGTCGTCTCCCTCGCGCCCGGAGCCGGTCACGTCAGACCTCGACGATGCGCTGGATGCGCTCGATCGCCACGGCCCGGCCGGACGCCGGATCCACGTCGATCTGGCAGGCGTTGAACGCCACCGGCCCGGTGCCGACCTCGAAGCGCGTGGGCAGGCCCTTCGTGAAACGCGGAATGACGGTGGCCGGGTCGAAGCCGATGACGCTGTGGACGGGGCCGACCATGCCGAGGTCGGACTGATAGGCAGTGCCCTTCGGCAGGATCCGCTCGTCGGCCGTGGGGACGTGGGTGTGGGTGCCCATGACAGCGCTCGCGCGGCCGTCCAGGTAGATGCCGAAGGCGCACTTCTCGCTCGTCAGTTCGCAGTGGAAGTCGACGATCCGAACGGGCGGCAGCGGTTCGGAGGCCTCTTCGACGAGCCGGTCGAACTCCGTGAAGGGGTTGTCGATCGGGGTCATGTACGTCCGGCCCTGGAAGTTCAGGACCGCGATTTCGGTTCCGTCAGCCGCCCCGAAGATGCCCCAGCCTCGTCCGGGGACCCCGTCCGTGCCGTAGTTGTGCGGCCGCAGGATGCGCTCGTCACGCTCGAGCTGGGCGTACATCTCGCGCTTGTCCCAGACGTGGTTGCCCGAGGTGATCACATCCACCCCGGCGGCGAACATGGCTTCGGCCGTGGAGGCGGTAAGACCCATTCCGCCGGCGACGTTCTCGCCGTTGGCCGTGACGAACGCGATGTCGCGCTCGCGACGGAGGTCCGGGAGGAGCGCCTCGAGGGCGAGCCGGCCCGGCTTGCCGATGAGGTCGCCGATCATCAGGATCCGGCAGATCCCCCGGTTGGGCGCGTCCGGGCGGGGCGAACCCCCTGTCCTGGCCACGCCGCTACTTCGCGTACTCGACGGACCGCGTCTCGCGGATGACCGTCACCTTGATCTGACCGGGGTAGGTCAGGCTGGCCTCGATCTTCTTGACCACGTCGCGCGCCAGGCGAGAGGCCATGACGTCGTCGATCTGTTCCGGCTTGACGAGAACTCGGACCTCGCGGCCGGCCTGGACGGCGAAGCTCCTCTCGACCCCCTCGAAGCTCTCGGCGATGGCCTGGAGATCCTCCAGGCGGCGGACGTAGGTTTCCATGGACTCGCCGCGAGCACCCGGTCGCGAGGCGCTGATGGCATCGGCCACCTGGACGATCGGGGCCTCCTGCGAGGCGAACTCGACCTCCTGGTGGTGGGCGGCGATGGCGTTCACGACCTTGGGCGAGAGGTTGTGCCGCTGCGCTATCTGGGCCCCTATCTGGGCGTGCGGTCCCTCGACCTCGTGATCGATCGCCTTGCCTATGTCGTGGAGAAGGCCGGCGACCTTGGCGGCCTGGACGTCCGCGCCCAGCTCGGCGGCGATGATGGCGGCCAGGCGGCTGGTCTCGACCGAATGGACGAGGACGTTCTGGCCGTAGCTGGTGCGGAACTTGAGGCGGCCCAGCAGCTTGACGATCTCCGACGGCAGGGCCGGGATCCCGGCGTCGTAGACGGCCTGCTCCCCAGCCTGGCGCATCGCGAGGTCGACCTCGGCCCGAGCCTTGGCCACGACCTCCTCGATGCGGCCCGGGTGGATTCGGCCGTCCGCCATGAGCTTGGTCAGGGCGATGCGGGCGATCTCGCGGCGGACCGGGTCGAAGGCGCTGATGACGACCGTTTCCGGGGTGTCGTCGATGATCAGATCCACTCCGGTGGCCTGCTCGAGGGCGCGGATGTTGCGACCCTCACGGCCGATGATGCGGCCCTTCATCTCGTCGTTCGGGAGGTGAACGGTGGAGACGGTGTGCTCGGCGGTGTGGTCGGCCGCGATGCGCTGCATCGTCGTGATGACGATCTCGCGGGCCCGCTCTTCCGCCTCCTCGCGCGCCTCGCGCTCGATCGACTTGGCCAGGCGGACGGCGTCGCGATCGGCCTCCTCGCGGACGGCCTCCAGCAGCTGGGCCTTGGCCTCCTCGGCGCTCATGCCGCTGACGCGTTCGAGGGCGGCGACGTGGTCCTGCTGGGCTCGGGCGAGCTCGTGGCGGCTGTTCTCCAGCTCTCGCTCGCGCTCGAGGAGCTTGCGGTCGCGTTGCTCGAGCATGTCCGAGCGAAGATCGAGCTGCTCGTCCCGAGCGAGCAGACGGGTCTCCAGCGTTCCGAGCTCCGCTCGTTTGGCGCGGGCCTCGTCCTCGGCTTCACGCTGCAGCCGAAGCCGCTCGTCTTTCGCTTCGAGGATGAATTCTTTCTGCTGGGCGCGAGCCTCGGCGACGATCCGAGCGGCCTTCTCCTGCGCGCTCTTCACGCCCTGGTTGGCCACCTGGCCGCGAGCCACGAGGCCGACCACCACGCCCACCACAACGGCGGCCGCGACGGCCGCGGCCACGATGGCGGTATCCATATGAACTTGCCTCCCACCCGGTCGAATGACGCGACCGGAGGTACGTCGAAGTGAGTTAGGGCGGCTCCGATTTGGGCCGGGCCCGCTCCCGGGGAGGCCGCGATGAAGCCGCGTTGTCGGTGATTCGAGCTGGCGTCGTCGTCTCGGCACTGCCCCGGCGACGCGTTGTTCGTCTCGCCGCGTAGTCTACGGCGCCCGCGAGAATCGAGCCACGCGGGTACGACACGCCAGAGCCCCGTTCCGGGTAGCGACGGGGCCGGGGAGGGCGGCCGCCGCGACACGGTCGGGGTCTACGGTTCCTCGTTCCCTGCCGGTTCCGCCGCGTCTGCGTCTGCCGTGCCCGGGGCAACGAAGCGGGCGCTCACTTCGCGGCAGATCTCCGGCCCGAAGCCGTTGCGAGCGAGCAGCGCGTAGGCCCGCCCGCGGCGCCGTCGGGGATCGGCGATCCGCGCCAGGGCGGCGCCCCGCCGCACGAGCAGCTTCTCCGCGGCACGCACGTCAGCGCCAGGCTCCACGACGGCCGGCGAGCCGAAACCGCCGTCATCGGCCTCGTTCTCCCCTGCCCGCTCGGCGAGCACCTCGGCGATCAGCTCGCGGTTCAGGCCCTTCTGGGCCAGCTCGCGCCGGAGGGCCTGCTCGCCCCGCGGCCGAGCGCGATCGCGCGACTCGATCCAGGTTTGCGCAAACGCCCTGTCGTCGAGCATGCCCAGCTCCGTCAGTCGGGCAATCGCGAGCTCGACCAGCTCCGATCGATAGCCGGCCCCGCTCAGATGACGACGCATCTCCTCGACCGAACGGGACCGCACCTCGAGGTACCGAGCCGCCGCAGCAAGGACTACCTGCGGGTCGTCGATGGCGGCTCGCCGTTCGAGCCGTTCGCGGCGATGGCCGGAGCCGGTTCGCCCTGGCATGCCGGCTATTCGGCCTCTTCGATCCCTTCGACGGGCAGCGAGACCTCGGACATCTTGCCGCGGATCTGCTTCTCCACCTCGGCCGAGATGTCCGGGTTGCCCTTGAGGAACTCCTTGGCGGCCTCGCGGCCCTGGCCCAGGCGGATCTCACCGAACTGGAACCAGGCGCCTGTCTTGGTGACTATGCCCATGGCCACGCCGACGTCCAGCAGGCCGCCTTCGCGCGAGATCCCCTCGCCGAACATGATGTCGAACTCGGCGACGCGGAAGGGCGGCGCGACCTTGTTCTTCACGACCTTGACCCGGACGCGGTTGCCGACCGAGTCCGTGCCCACCTTGATCGTTTCGATGCGCCGGATGTCCAGCCGGACGGTGGCGTAGAACTTGAGTGCGCGGCCGCCGGGCGTGACCTCGGGGTTGCCGAACATGACTCCGATCTTCTCCCGCAGCTGGTTCGTGAAGACGAGCGCGGTGTTGGATCGACTGACTGCGCCGGCGAGCTTCCGCAGGGCCTGGCTCATGAGGCGGGCCTGGATGCCCACGAAGGAGTCGCCTATCTCGCCTTCGATCTCAGCCTTGGGAACGAGTGCTGCGACGGAGTCCAGGACCACGCAGTCCACGCCGCCGGAGCGAATGAGGGTCTCGGTGATCTGGAGCGCGTCCTCACCGGTGTCCGGCTGGCTGACGAGCAGCTCGTCGACGTTGACGCCGCAAGCCCGGGCGTAGCCCGGGTCCAGGGCGTGCTCGACATCGATGAACGCAACCACGCCGCCCCGGCGCTGGGCCTCCGCCAGGATGTGCTGGCAGAGCGTGGTCTTGCCCGAGGACTCGGGTCCGAAGATCTCCGTCATGCGGCCGCGCGGTATGCCGCCGACACCGAGAGCCAGATCCAGGGCGATCGAGCCGGTGGGGATGAAGTCGACAGCCTGACGCTCGGACGAGCCGAGGCGCATTATCGAGCCGCGACCGAATTGCTTCTCGATAGACAGGATCGCGGCTTCGACGGCCTTGGTGCGCTCCGTGGACCGCTCGCCGTTGCTGGTTCGCCCCTCGGCTCCCCGCTCGATCATCGCCATCTCTCTCCTCGCTCCTGTCCTCTCCGGGATTGGCGGAGCGGTCGCCGGATGGCGTCCGTCCGCGAGCTAGCTCTCCGCCTCTTCGGTTCGCGGCTTTCGCTTGGGCTTCCAGACCTCCACGTTGGCCGGTGGTTCCAGCAGGGGCTGGATCTTGGTCTTGGCGGCCGTATCCTTCGGCTTCTTCTTCGCTTGTCGGTGGGGGCGGTCTCGACTGGCCATCTGATGCGCCTCCGCGTGCTACAGGCTACGGGTGGGCTCTTCACTCCGGCTGCACTGCCAATGCACGTGACCTCGGCGGGTGGACGCGTTCCCGAAGCTCGGACAGGCGCGCGGACAACGTGCCGGAGCGCAGAGCGGAGCGGATTCCGGCCATGAAGTCTAGGGTGAAGGTCAGGTTGTGACAAGTTGCGAGGCGGTAGGCGAGGAGCTCCTCCGCACGGAACAGATGGGCCAGGTAGGCCCTCGAAAACTGCCGGCAGAGGAGACACCGACACCCTTCCTGGACGGGGCGCGGGTCATCCACGAACCGGGCGTTGCGCATGTTCAGGCGGCCTTCGGGAACCCACAGCTGACCGTTCCGAGCCACGCGCGCGGGCAGCACCGAGTCGAACAGGTCGATGCCACGATGAACGGCCTCCAGGAGGTCCGCCGGTGAGCCGAGGCCCATCAGGTAGCGCGGCCGTGGGTCCGCGCGCAGCTGGTCCACCACGACGTCCAGCGTGGTCTGGCGCTGCGTTGCCGTCTCGTCGCCGGCCAGGCCGCCGATGCAGATGCCGTCGAACGGCAGGCTCGCCATGAAGGCGCTCGAGCGGGCCCGCAGGTCCGGATCGAGGCCGCCCTGAACGATCCCGAAGAGGGCCTGGTCCGGCCTCGCATGCGCGGCAAGAGATCGCTCCGCCCAGCGATGAGTGCCCTCGGTCGCCTCGGCGACGGCCTCACGCGTCGAGGAGGCCGGCGGCACGGGCTGGTCGAAGGCGACGGCGATGTCCGCGCCCAGTGCCTCCTGGACGGCCATCGAATGCTCGGGCGTGAAACGGTGGTAAGAGCCGTCCAGGTGGCTCTGGAACGTGACGCCGTCGTCGTCGATCTTGCGAAGCTCGCCCATCGAGACGACCTGGAAGCCGCCCGAGTCGGTCAGGATCGGCCGGTCCCAGGCCATGAACCGGTGCAGGCCGCCCAGGGCCGCGATTCGCTCGTGGCCCGGGCGCAGGTAGAGGTGGTAGGTGTTCGACAGGATGATCGTGGCGCCGGCCTCGCGCAGGTCGCCCGGATCGAGCGCCTTGACGGTCGCGTTGGTCCCCACCGGCATGAACTGCGGCGTCTCCACGACACCGTGAGGCAGTGTCAGGCGGCCCAGGCGGGCGCGGGTGGATCCGTCGGCGGGCGGTGGCACGAGCACCTCGTACCCCGCCGGCGAGGGCGCTGTGCGTGGCCCATCCGCCCGGCTCCCTAGCGCGTCGACGGGCGCGCTCAGTGCGTCGGGAGTCGTCTCCATCAACGGGCGGGCGGTTCGACTTCGCCGGGGGCGCCTTCCCAGAGAGCGGGTTGATCCTGCTCCGCCCGACGCTGCGGCGGGACCTCGAAGCCCATCCGTGCCAGGTGCTGGCGGGCGCCGTCGGTGGCGATCCGCCCTTGTGGCGTGCGGTCCAGGAGGCCGAGGCGCAGCAAGAACGGTTCGTAGACGTCCTCGACTGTCTCCGGCTCCTCGGCCAGCACGGCCGCCAGGGCCTGCACGCCGACCGGCCCGCCGCCGAACTTCTGGACTATCGCCGCCAGGAGCTTCCGATCCGTCCCGTCCAGGCCCGCGTCATCGATCTCCAGGGCGGCCAGGGCCTTGTCCGCGATCACGGCGTCGACGCGGCCGTCGCCGTTGATCTGGGCGTAGTCGCGGACTCGACGCAGGAGGCGGTTCACGACGCGTGGGGTCCCCCTCCCCCGCCGCGCGATGGCCGCGGCGCCATCGGCGCTCAGCTCAACGCCCAGCAGCCGCGCCGACCGCTCCACGATCGCCGTCAGGTCCGCCACGTCGTAGAAGTCCAGGCGGTAGGTAGCGCCGAAGCGGTCGCGCAGCGGGCTCGAGATCCGGCCCGCCCGCGTGGTGGCGCCGACGATCGTGAACGGCTTCAGGCTGAGGCGCAGGCTCCGGGCCGATGGCCCCTTGCCGATCATGACGTCCAGCGCGTAGTCCTCCATCGCCGGATAGAGGATCTCCTCGACCGCGCGGTTGAGGCGGTGGATCTCGTCGATGAAGAGAACGTCGCGCTCGTCCAGGGAGGTCAGGATCGCAGCGAGGTCCCCTGCCCGCTCGATGGCGGGACCGCTGGCGTACCGAATGTTCGCGCCTAGTTCTCGGGCGATGATGCTGGCCAGCGTCGTCTTGCCTAGGCCGGGCGGGCCGTGGAGCAGAACGTGATCCGCGGCGTCCCCTCTCTGGCGAGCGGCGCCGAGCAGGATCGACAGGTTCGCCTTGAGCTCGCGCTGGCCGATGTACTCGTCCAGGGTCTTCGGCCGAAGCGTGCGGTCGACGGCGACCTCGACCTCATCCTCCGCCTCCGGAGTGAGTATTCGCGAGATGTCAGTGACGGGACCGTCGCTCATTGGTGGATCATACCAGACCGAACGGGTGTTCTACAGCTTGCAGCAGCACGGCCCGCAACGCAATGGCCGTGGTGGCCTGATCTTCGGCGATCCACGGAGGGCCCAGCCCGGTTTCCTGTCATCTGCTAACGGGGGTAGCACGCGGCGAGGTTCTCGGCCGGGCCAGCCCTCTGCGCGGGTCTCCGGAGCGCTAGCCCGAGCGTGAGCGAGGGTCATTCCTGGTCCGCTTTCAGTGTCCGCGACGTCCTCGCGGCCCCAGAGTCTGCCCGTGCTACCGGGGTTAGCAGATGACATGTTTGCGGTCCCCGGCCGCCGCTCGCGGGTGTCGGCAGAACTCGAAGATTGTGCGCTCGAGCCTCTGACGAGCCTAGCCTCTGACGAGCGTCCTCAGCGCCGCTTTGACTCGATCCTCCAGGCCCGAGCCCGCGGAGAGATCCATCAGTGCCTCGCGGGACGCCTGGCGGGCCTCGCCGGCCGAGTAGCCCAGGGCCAGCAGCGCAGCCACGACCTCCGACTCACCGGCGGCCGGACCTCCGCCGGCAGCTGCCCCGGCAGCGACACCCGCGGCGGCGACCTTCTCCTTGAGCTCCAGGACGATGCGCGCAGCCAGCTTCTTGCCGACTCCGGCCACGGCCGTGAGCAACGCCAGGTCGTCCGACAGGATCGCCAGCTGCAGATCGCCGATGGCTCGGGACCCCACGATAGCCAGCGCGACCTTGGGGCCAACGCCGGTGACAGTCAGCAGCAGGCCGAAGAAGCCCAGCTCCTCGGGCGTCCGAAAGCCATACAGCGCCTGAGCGTCCTCGCGGACGAGATGGTGAGTGAAGAGCTTCGCCCGCTCCCCCGCCGGAGTCGAGACCAGCACGGCCGGGGCGCAGAAGACGCGATAGCCCACGCCCCCGACTTCCAGGATGAGCGAATCGGCGAAGACGGCGCTGACCAGCCCATCCAGCGATGCGATCACGGCGGCCTCCGCGCCTGCTCAGGAAGCGGTTTTGGATTTGGGGACGCGCGAGGATTGCTCGTTCGGCCCGAGACCGAGGCGCTCACGACGCAGTGCCTCGCGGACGGCCTTCTCGTAGCGCGTGACTCCGCCCGGCGCGGGCCGCAAGGCCGACCTGTCCAGGGCGCCGGTTGGGATGCGGCTGACCGAGCGCTCGCGATTGGCGACGCAGATGGCGATCGCGAGCGCGTCGGCGGCGTCGTTAGGGGTCGGCAGCTCGGCCAGGCCCAGGATCGCCTGAACCATGCGTTGCACCTGTTCCTTGGCGGCCGAGCCGTGACCCGCGGTCGCGACCTTGACCTCGTTCGGAGTAGCCTCGCGGATCTCCAGATCGTGCATCGCGGCGGCCAGCAGAACGACGCCTCGAGCCTGGCCGACGGCGAAGGCCGTCTGGGCGTTCTTGGTGAAGAAGAGACGTTCGACGCCTACGATCGCAGGGGCATGCAGCTCGATCAGGTCCGTCACGGCCAGGTAGATGGCCTCGAGCCGCTCCGGCAGTGGCCGGTCGGAGGGAGTGGTGATGACGCCGTAGTCGATGGCGCGGAGCCTCGGCCCCGTCCGCTCGACGAGCCCGTACCCGAGCATCGCCGTCCCCGGGTCTATCCCCAGAATGATCACGCACCGACCTCGGCCAGAAGCTCCTCTGGGATCTCGAAGTTGGCGGTGACACGCTGGACGTCGTCCTGGTCTTCGAGGATCTCGACCAGCCGCAGCGCCTGTCGCGCCTTGGGGACATCCAGCTCGACCGTGTTCTTCGGGCTCATCGACAGCTCGGCCGACTCGATCTTCACGCCGGCGGCCTCGAGGGATCGCCGCACGGCCTCCAGGTCGTGGGGCTTGGTGTAAACCTCGACCTGGTCGCCGGTGGAGTCGACGTCGTCGGCGCCGGCATCGATGGCCACCAGTTCCAGCGCTTCCTGATCGCCGCCCGGGGCCAGGATGATGACCCCGCGCTGCTCGAATTGCCACGCGACGCTGCCAGGCGCGGCCAGCGAGCCGCCCGCCTTGGTCAGGATGGAGCGCACCTCCGCCGCGGTGCGGTTCTTGTTGTCCGTGGCCGTCTCGACGATCATCGCGACGCCGCCCGGCCCGTAGCCCTCGTACATGATCTCTTCGAACTGCTCGCCTTCGCCGCCGCCGCTGGCCTTCTCGATGGCGCGCTTGATCGTGTCGAGAGGCATGTTGATGGCGCGGGCTCGTTCGACAGCGAGACGAAGACGGAAGTTGCCGTCCTGGTCGGCCCCACCGGCACGC
>JBEKPL010000063.1:0-15457 GCA_049520815.1 Candidatus Limnocylindrales bacterium | reverse complement strand
CATCTGCACGAGATCCTCGCCCGTCGCGCGACCTTGCCCGTTCGAGTGGTCGAGGAACGGGAGGCCCTGGAGGACGGCGTCATCTTCGTCGTTCCCTCCAATCGGCTCGTGGAGATCAGCCACGGCGACCTGCGGCTTCGCGCGGCGAAGCCCGGCTCAGTCGCGCCCTCCATCGACGTGTTGCTCGAGAGCGCGGCCGGCGTCTTCGGTCCCGGGCTCATCGCCGTGATCCTCACCGGCAGCGGGTCCGACGGGTCCGCGGGAGCCTGGCACGTGAAGAATGCGGGCGGAGCGGTCGTCATCGAGGATCCCGCCACGGCGATGTTCCCCTCGATGCCGAGCTCGATCCCCCCGTCTCTGGTCGACGCGACCGCCAACCTGGACTCCATCGGTTCGATCCTGTGCGATCTCCTGGCGGCCGGCAACCCTCCGGCGGAGGGGCCCGATCACGACGAGCTTCGCGATCTCGTCGAACGGATCCACGAGCGAAGCGGCATCGACTTCGGCAGCTACAAGCCGGCCACGATCCTGCGGCGGTTGCGCGGCCGGATGAGCGCCACTTCGCGCCCAACGCTCGCCGACTACGCGGCCTATCTGGAGTCCGATCCCGAGGAGTACGCCCGGCTCGTCAACAGCCTCCTGATCAAGGTCACGGAGTTCTTCCGGGACCCGAAGCTCTTCGAGTATCTGCGCGGACACGTCCTGCCCGAGCTGATCGCGGAGGCCCGGCGCGATCGGCGGGAGCTCCGCATCTGGTCGGCCGGCTGCTCTACCGGCGAAGAGGCCTACTCCCTCGCGATCGCCGTTGCCGAAGCCCTCGGAGAGGAGCTCGCGCGGCCGGAGGTCCGGATCTTCGCGACGGACATCGACCGCGAGGCGATCGCCTTCGCGCGCCGGGGGATCTATCCGCCCGCTGCCCTCAAGGGCCTGCCTGCCGGGCTTCGAGACCGCTACTTCGTGAAATCGACCGGCGGCTACGAGGTTGGCAAACGGCTGCGTGCCCTCGTGGTCTTCGGCGAGCACGATCTCGGCGAGCGCGCGCCCTTCCCGCGGATCGATCTCCTCCTCTGCCGGAACGTGATGATCTACTTCGCCGTGCCGATGCAGCGGGTCGCCCTCGAGACCTTCGCGTTCTCGTTGCGGCCCGGCGGCCGGCTGGCCCTCGGTACATCCGAGACCGTCATGGCCCTGCCGGAGCCATTCGAAGAGGAGCACGCGCGCCTGCGCGTCTATCGGCGGCGGCCCGGGACCTACGCCATCCCACCGATGCGACCTGCGGTGCTCCGCCCGCGTCGGAGCCAGGAATCCCAGCTCGACCAGGCCATCCGAGGCACGCACCGCGACGTCCGGCGCGTGGCGGATTCGTCGGCGTTGGCGAATAGCCTGCTCCTGGGCCTGAGCGTCGGTATCGTCGTCGTCGATCCGCGCTACTACATCCTGCGCATCAACTCCGCCGCGCGCCGGATGCTCGGGATCCACGGCACGGCCTTCGACCAGGATTTCATCCATCTCGCGGAGGTTCTTCCGCCCAGTGCCATCCGAGTGGCCATCGACTCCGCGTTGACCGGCAACACCACTTCGGCCGTGTTCGAGGTGGAGCCCTCGGACGCCGCCAGCGAGGCGACCCATTTCGTGGAGGCCACGGTCCGTCCCTACCGCGTCGAGACGCAAGTCACCGAAGGCGTGGTCATCGAGCTGACGGACGTGACCAGACTCGAGCAGGAGCGTCGCGCCGACATCCGGACACGGCAGCGACTCGAGAAATCGGTCACCACGAACGGCCGGCTCCTCCGAGCCAACGAGGAGCTGACCGCCCTGGTCGCCGAGCTACGGACGGCGAACGAAGCGATGTTGGTGGCCAGCGAGGACGCGCAGGCCACCAACGAGGAACTCGAATCCCTCAATGAGGAGTTCCAGGCCACCAACGAGGAACTCGAAACCCTCAACGAGGAGCTGACCGCGAGCGGCGAGGAGCTTCGGGTCGCGAACGAGGATCTCGCCACGCGCACCCACGAGCTCAGTGTCCAGACGATCGCGCTCGAGCAGCAGAAGTTGAGCCTCGAGGAGGAGCGCGATCGTCTGCGATCGATCCTGGCCAGCCTCGGCGATGCGATCGTCGCGGTCGACCACGACGGCCGGATCGTGATGACCAACGACGCCTACGATGGGCTCTTCAGTGGCGGCGAGGCCGAGATCGAGCCCGAGGATGCCGCCGGCCTTCCGATTCTGCCGGCCGACCGGCCGCAGCGACGGGCCGCCCGAGGCGAACGGTTCCGCATGGAGTTTGCAGTGACCCGGCCTGGAGGGGCGCGGCGCTGGTTCGAGGCCGTGGCCGAGCCGCTCACCGCCGGGGACCGGACCTGGGGCGGGGTGATAACGATACGGGACCTGTCCGAGCGCACGATGCGGCTCAGCCTCGAGCGGCTGATGGCCGCGGCGGGGCACGAGCTCAAGACCCCGGTGGCCGCCCTGCACGGGTATCTCCAGCTCGTCGAGCGTAACCTCGGCTCCGAGAGCTCCGAGCAGGCCCGCACCTATGCGGCTCGGGCACTCGTGCAGACCAGGCAGATCGGGGAGCTTATCGAGCGCCTCTTCGACGTGAACCGCATCCAGGCCGGTCGATTCGAGCTTGTCGTCGCGCCGATCGATCTCGTTACGGTCGTGCGCGATGCCGTCGATGTTGCCGGAACGCTGCCGAACGCACCCACGATCCGAGTCTCGCCGATTCGTGGACCGATCTTGCTCCAGGCAGATGCCGTTCGCCTGGAGCAGGTCTTTGTCAACCTCCTCTCGAACGCCGTCGAGCACGCGTCAGCGTCGCCGACCATCGACGTCACCGTGAGTAGATCTGGCTCGGTCGCCGTCGTCGAAGTCCGCGATCACGGCCCGGGGATCCCCGGCGACGTGCTGCCGCTGCTGTTCAAGCCGTATGCGCGGCTGGGGCAGAAGCGGTCGTCCGGGCTGGGTCTGGGGCTCTACCTCGCGCGCCAGATCGTGACCGCGCATGGCGGAACGATCGAGGCCGAGTCGAGCCTGGGTGAGGGCACGGCGATCATCGTTCGGCTCCCGCTCGGCAAGCCGAGAGCTCGGGGCAATGCCCGGCCGGGGGCAAAGGCGGTAACGTGATCCGGCTCGCGATCATCGAGGATCACCCAGCCATCGCCGAGGGGCTCACGGCCCTCTTGAGGGGTGAGCCCGACGTCACCGTTGTCGGGACGGCCCAGGACAGCGTCGCCGCCGACCGTCTGATCGAGACCGAGGCCCCCGACATCGTTCTGTGCGACATTCGCCTGGCAGGGACGGTGGACGGGCTTGAGGTTCTCGCCCACCACACGCCGGGACCGGCATTCATCATGCTGAGCGCGTACTCATATCCGAGCTACTACGTTGCCGCGGTCGAGCGTGGCGCAAAGGGCTACCTCTCGAAGATGGCGAGTATCGAGCAGATACTCAAGGCCGTGCGAACGGTCGCCGCCGGCGGCACGGCTTTCCCTGACGCTGTCCGCCGAGCCGCGCGGACTGCGCTCCGCCCGCCGACGCCACGCGAGGCCCAGATCCTGGCGCTCGTGGCCGAGGGCCACGCCAATGCGGAGATCGCCGAACGCCTGTCGCTTCGGGTCAAGACCGTCGAGAGCCAGCTCAGGCGGATGTTCGATCGCTACGACGTGACGAGCCGGACCTCGCTCGTGCGCGTGGCCCAGCGGCAGGGCTGGATCGAAGCGGATCGCTAGCCGCTCGCGCGGCCCCGGGCTACTTGTTCGCCTTGAGGGCCGCGAGCCGCGCGTCGACTTCGGCCGCGTCCTCGTTGCCCTGAAGCGAGGCGAACTGCTCGTCGAGGGAATTGGCGTTGACCTCGGCCATGCCGCGGGCCATAGCCTCCTGGCGGCGGACCTTCTCTTCGTACTGGCTGAGTTCGCTCGTCGGATCCATGACCGAGACGTTCTTGAGAGTGGTCTGGACCTGCGTCTGGGCCTTCGCCATCTTGGCCCGTGCGACCAGCTCGTCGCGCTTTTGGACCAGCTCGTCCCGGCGGACGCGCATCTTGGTGAGGCCGTCTTTGAGCTGGTCGACGAGGGCACTCTGCTGGTCGATCTGCGTCTGGAAGGTCTTGACCTGGTTCTCGAAGCTGATCTGGCGGCCCAGGGCGAGCTTGGCCAGGCCGTCGAACTTGTCGGCGTCAGCAGTGTTACCGGCCGCCCGCAGTTCGTCGGCCTTCTTTGAGGCGGCGGCGGCCTTCACGCCCCAGTCGGCCTCGGCGGCGCTGGCTTCCTTGGCGTCGTCCTCCACCATGCGCAGGTTGCCGATCGTCTGGGCGACGGCGTCCTCGGCCTCGCTCATGTTGTTGGTGAAGTCCCGGACCAGCTGGTCGAGCATCTTCTCGGGGTCCTCGGCGCCGTCGAGCAGGGCGTTGATGTTCGCCCGGAGCAGCTGACCGACACGCCCGAGGATCGTCGTCTGAGCCATCGTTTCGATCTCCCTTCAATCGCGAGACTGTCTTGACCTGGTCTATGAGTCCCCGAAGCGCAGGCGCCTCGGGGGCGAAGCTCGATTACCAGCCACCTCCGCCGCCGTGGCCTCCGCCACCTCCGCCGCCTCCGCTCCAGCCACCTCCACCGCCGTGGCCTCCGCCGAATCCGCCGAATCCGCCGAAGCTCCCGCCCCCGCCGGAACCACCGGAGCCGCCGCCACCTGCGGTCCACCCTCCGCCCGAGCCCCAGCGGGTCCCGCCGAAGCCTCCGCCGCCTCGACCGCCGCTCAGCATCCCACCGATGATGCCGCCAAGGATGGCGCCGGCGATGTTCGAACCGCCTCCGCCGCCACTATAGCCGCCGCCTCCGCGGGGGGTGCTGCCGCGCTCGAAGTCGACGAAGTCGCCGCTGGCAAGGTTGTAGGCCGCGGTGGCCATGTTGGCGGCCACTCTGGCTTCGGTGGTGGCGGTGCTCAGGTCTGTGGCCGCCAGGGAGTCCGCCAGGCTCAAATGCCGCTCTGCTTCTGCCAGCTTGGTGCGGGCTTCGCGACCCACGCCGTTTCGCCGCGTCCCGATGAATGCCCGAGCCTGGTTGACGCTGGTACCCGCGGAGGCGCGGGCGGCATCGAAGGCGGCCTTGACCCGCGCTTGCTGTGACGATGCTTCTCGGATCCCGGCCAGGGCCGTATCGGCGCTGGCGTGAGCGTCCTGGGCGGCTTTGAGCGCCGCGATCGTGTCGGGGGTCGTTGCCGCGGCCTGGCTCTTCGCGGCCTTGAGCAGCGTCTCCGCTTTGGCGAGGTCGCCGGCCCCGGCCGAAGCCCCGGCCGTGGCCCCGGCTGGGGCGCCCGACCCCTGGGCGGCCGACTTCGCTGCCGCAATGTCCGCCTCGGCCCCGGCGATCTCCCCCTCCAGCTTGCCGCGCGCCTCTTCCAGCGCCGCCGCCATCTGCTCCACGGCGTCGAGAAGCTGGTTGGCCTGCGCCACCGCCTCCTGGGCGGCGCGCGCGGCGTGAGCCGCGGCGTGGGAGTCCGGCGGAGCAGCGGCCACGGCCGCCTTGCCCTTCTCTATCTGCTGCTCGGCGAAGTGGCCACGCTTGTCCGCCTCCTCGGCGTTGCCCTTCACGGCTCTCCAGGCCGATGGCGCGTAGCCGGACAGCGTCTTCATCGCCGCCCGAATTGCGGGCAGACGGGCCTGCAGGGCTTCGATCGCATTCGGCAGGGCAGCCAGTGCCTGGGGGGCCGTCTTCTCGAGGTCACGCAGGGCCTTGAGTCGCCCGGCCTGTTCGTCGATCACGGCGCTCGCGGCCTGGCAGCCGGCGATGATCTCGCCGTACATCTTCTCCTTGGTCGGCTGGTCTTCCGGGGTCGCATCGTCGAGCTGTTGCCGGACCGCGAAGGCCTTCTTGAGCTCGTTCTGGGCGGTCGCGATCGCGTCTCGGAACGGCTTCGTGTCGCCCTCATCGAACTCAGCTTCGGCGAAACCGAGTTCCTGCTGAGCCTCGTTGACGGCATCGTCCGTGTCTACGAGGAGCTTGTTGGCCTGGCGGGCCAGCTCGCCGGTGTGCTTGTCGCGCTCCTCGGCGCTCAGGCGGCCGCGGCGCCATGAGAGGAACCACAAGGCCACGACCACGACCCCGCTGCCGATCAAGATGATGGCGAGGATGGTCCACAGGGCGGTGACGATGGCCGAATAGTCGGCGCTCGAGGCGGCTCCGGGGGTCCTGGCCGCCTCGATCTGCTTGCTCAGGGCACTCGCGAAATCGGCGATCCCGCCCGGGTAGTCGCCGGCCTTGAAACGCGACTCCATCTGCGAGCCGAGCAGGCTGTCGATCTGGTCGCCCGGCAAGCCCGTCGCGGCGACTTCCCACCAGCCGTAGCGATGGTCGCCGACGGCCACGAGCAGCAGTAGATCGTTCCCGCCCAGACCGTTGCGCTCGAAGGTCTCCTGCGCGAACTGCTGAGCCGTCGTGCCGCTCGTTGTCGGGACCAGGACGACCCAGAGCTCCACGTTCTCGCGGTTGAGCAGGTCGTCCAGCGCGGCCTGGACCTGTGGCCGGCCCGAACCCAGGACGCCCGTCTGGTCGGTGATCTGACTGGTCAGGGTTGGCGTCGATTGGGCGGCCGTCCCCGAAACCAGCAGGAACAGCAGCCCTCCGGCCAGCACCGCGGGTCGCAAGAGCGTGCGGACCCGATCGACGAGTGTCATAGCGCACATCCTACCCAAGCCGGTGACCCGAGTCTGCTAGCCGCGTCGTTCGCGCGCCAGCTCCTCGAGTCGTGCGTCGGAGATCCCGAAGTGATGGGCGACCTCGTGGCGCACCGTTTCGGCCACGCCCCGAGCCAGAGCGTCGGGAGTTTGGAAGATCCGGAGGTGGGGACCGCGGTAGATGGTGATCTTGTTCGGCACCGCGGCCTCTCCTGCCCCGTAGGAGGTCCGCGGCACGCCCAGATACAGGCCGAGCAGGCCCGGCGCGCCTGTCCTCGCGAGATCTTCGGGCGTGGGCTCGTCCTCGATGACGATCGCGACCGTGTCCAGCCGGTCGCGGAAGGCCTCCGGCAGCGATTCGAGCGCAGCCCGGACCAGGGCGTCGAACGGATCGTCCGGTTCGCCGGCAGCCGGGGAGGTCGTCGGCGGTGGGTCCGTGTTCGGGAGCATCGATGGATTATCCTCGGAGCGGCGCTGTGAGGTATATTCCGCGTCTCGCCTCTGCGCACCGTCGCGCATCGGCGCCCGAGCCGACATAGCTCAGCGGTAGAGCAGTTGTTTCGTAAACAACAGGTCCTCGGTTCGAATCCGAGTGTCGGCTCCACTCCCCCCGGCTCTAGGCGACGTCTTCGGCCTGCGGCCCGTTCGCCTGAGTGGCCTCGGGTTCGGCTTCGCCGGTCGCCGGCAGCAGCACGGGGAGCATTCTCTGGGCCAGGCGCCAGGCCGCATAAACGCAGATGACCTGCGCCGGAAGCGGGCGCCAGTCGACCGCCAGCCCGATCGCCAGGATGGGCGACATGACGGGCAGCGCGAAGGCCGAGTAGAAGAACTGCGACGACGGCCACAGGGCCGGCACCGAGAGCCACCCCGCGGCGCGTCGATCGATCAAGGCCAGGGCACCGATGGCGGCGGCGGTGACCACGAGGAGGGTCGTGTCCCGGGTGGCGGAGAACCCGCCGAACGACTCCGCGGCGATTCGAGCCGAGATCGTTCCGAACTCCTCGAGGTAGGTGAGCCAGAGGCCGGGCCAGAGCGCGAACGACAGGGCGCAGGCCGCGGCCAGGATGCCAAGGGCACGCCAGCGCAGCTCGGCCAGCATCGGCAGAGCCGCGTAGGCCTTCAACGGGATCGCCAGCGAACGCACCCAGTCGGAACCGGCCAGGAGCACGGCCAGGCATAGGACCTGCGGGTTGCCCACGAGCACGCCCTGGACCAGCGGCGGAAAGAGAAGCCACCACATCGGCCGCTTCACACGACGGACTGTGTAGACGGCGGCCGCGACGGTGATCGTGAGCCACAGGGCCGTGAAGACGTCCTCGGGCAGCACGGCCAGGGGGGCGAATGCCAGGACCGTTGGGGGCGGCCCGGCGAAGTCGAAGCGGAAGCCGTTGACGGGGACGCCGGCCACCCAGGGATCATGACCGCCGAGCCAGGCCTGCGCGGCGCGGTAGTAGATGCGCCCGTCGATCCCCAGCCGTCCGTCCGTGGGGATAGACCAGCAGGAATCCCGCACCCAATAGGCGAACCAGCCGCAGAGTGCGACCTGCCCTGCGGCGTGGACCAGCTTCCGCCATGTCGGCGCTTCGACGAAGTCCGCCAGCCACTCGAGCACGGTCATCGTGAGCCAGGCCGCTGCGGCGCCGATCAGCAGGCTGCCGCCAACTACGAGGGGATCCATCATGTCTTCCGATCACCCGCCGGCGGAGTCACGGCCACAACCACCAGGGCCGCGGCGGCCACGAGCAGGATGACCGGCCAGGCCGAGACGACGCCCACCTGGTCCGCCAGCAGGCCCAGGGCGGACGGCGCGATCAACACCGCGAAGCCAGAACCCAACGTTGCCCGGGCGGATGCCTCGAACTGTGCTTTCGGGGCAATCTGAAGAGCAACCGCGATCCCGATCGGCCAGAGACCGGCGGTCCCGAGGCCGCCCAGGAAGAGCCCCAGCCCAGCCAGCAGGGGCAGGGTCGAGACCCAGATCAGGGTCGCGCCGACCAGGACTATGCCCAGGCCCGCGGCCAGGAGCCCCCGCGGTCCCCGGCTGGCGCCGAGGCCTCGCCCGATGGCGGCTCGGCCGGTGAGCATGCCGGCCACGAAGAGACTGGCCAGCACGGTTGCGTCGGCTGCGGAGATTCCGGTCCGGCGGGCGACCATTGTGGAGCCCCAGAAGACGAACGAGAACTCGATCGACACGCCGAGCACGAGGAAGAGCCAGATCATCCAGTACCGAGCGGGCAGGCTCGATCGAGGCATTCGCACGGAGGTCGATGAGCCGGCTGCGCGCGGCCGTAGGAGCGTCAGCGCGACCAGCCCGACGATCGCGGCCAGCAGCCCGACCCGCCATGAGTGGAGCACCGATGCCGCCAGTCCGATGGCGAGGGGAGCGATCGCGGCCGTGACCATCGCCCAGCCATTGGCCTGGGCCATCATCCTGCGACTCTCGGACCCGCCCGCTCGACCCAGCTGGACGTGGACGTGCGTGCCGAGGGAGCCGCCGGCCAGGCCCATCAGGAAGGCCCCGACAAGTGAGACCGGCAGTACCGGCGCCACCGCGACGAGGACGACGGCCACTGCCAGAATCGCCACCGCGACATCGAGCAGCCGGCTCGCGCCGATTCGTCTGGCGACGAAGTCGGCGCCGGCCCCGGCCATCAGGGTACCGATTGCGAGTGCCGAGGCATGCAGGCCCGCCTCGAACGCGGTGAGCCGCAGGTCATCCCGCAGATAGGGCGTGGCGTTGCCGAGGCCGTACAGCAGGTACGCCCAGATCGCCAGGTAGGAGAAGGCCACCCAGGGGCGTCGGATCCGCGGCTCCGGCGCGGGGTCGCTCGCTGCCGGCGGCGGCGTCCGAGCGGAGAACGTGCTCACCTGACCTCCAGCTGGACGCCACCCGACGTCGCCAGTCTAGCCGTGCCCGCCGATCCGGAAGCAGACCGCCCGAATGGTTTCGGGCACTTACGGAAATCGCGACTTCGCGGGACGTTTGTGGGTGTGGCGCCGCGGCGGGCGTCCCGTAGGATCTCCGCATGCGACCGATACACGACACGTGGCTGCTGCGGGCGGCGGCCGTCCTGGGATCGATCGGCCTGGTCTGCGGCCTGGTGTTCTGGGGGCCGCTCTCCGGCGGTCACGTCGCCGGCCCCTCCGGGTCCGGCATCGGCTTTGCGGGTCCGCCGGGCAGTGGTGGTTCGGCGCCCGCGCAGGCTTCCTCGACATACGCCGCGGAGACGACCCTCGACTCCGGCGCGAGCTCGGTCGCCCTGCTCACCGGTTCGCCGGCTCCCGGCACGACCGCCGGCGCCACGCCCAGCCCGCGGAGTCCGGCGACGCCGAAGCCGGCCACTCCGATTCCGACCGCTCGCGCAATGCCGTCGCCGACCCTGCAGCCGACCACCCCTCCGGCCCCAAGTCCGTGCTACGTGTTCCCGTCTTCGAACGTATGGAACCGCGACATCTCGGGTCTGGCGGTTGCCTCGAACTCGGCCGCAATGGTCAATGCCATCGGCATCAACTCGTACCTCCACCCCGACTTCGACGCCATCGGCGACGGCATCCCCTTCAACATCGTCACGACTAGCACGCCCACGTACAACGTCGCCTTCCAGTACGCCGACGAGTCGGACCCGGGCCCGTACCCGATCCCGGCGAACCCCAGGATCGAAGCCGGTTCCGACCGCCACCTGCTGTCACTCGACCTCGGCCAGTGCAAGCTGTGGGAGCTGTACGACGTCCAGCGCGCCGGCTCGGGCTGGGCAGCAGGCTCGGGCGCCTACTTCGACCTTCGATCGAACGCCCTGCGGCCCGAGGGCTGGACCAGCGCGGACGCAGCCGGCCTGCCCATCTTCCCGGGTCTGGTCCGCTACGAGGAGGTGAAGACTGGCTCCATAGACCATGCCATCCGCTTCACCGCCCCGCATACCTGCGGCTACATCTACCCGGCCCGCCAGCTCACCGCCGCCCCGTGCTCGAACTTGCCGCCGATGGGCCTGCGCGTCCGGCTCAAGGCGTCCGTGGACATCTCCGGCTTTGGCCCCAACGCTCGCGTCGTGCTGACGGCTCTCAAGCGCTACGGCATGATCCTGGCCGACAACGGCGCGCCCTGGTACATCACGGGAGCTCCGGACTCGCGCTGGAACGACGACGAGTTCCACCAACTCCAGAACCTCACCGGAACCGATTTCGAGGTCGTCGACACGAGCGCTCTCCGCAACGGTTGAGGCTCGGATCGGCAGGGGGCCAGTATCCCGCGGCGACTCGCCGACTGGCCGTGGTGCGCGGACGCGCCACCCCGGTACTTACGTACGCGTTGAGCCTTTGCCGTTGCGGGGTACGCTCCGGAGACGGTCAAGCAGGGCCCAGCCGGCCCATCGTCACCGGCCCACAGGAGGCTCCGTGCTCATCCCGTTCATCGGGTACTCCCTGGGTCGCCGCTACATCGGATATGTCGAATGTGAGGGCGAGCGACTCACCGATCTTCTGAATCGCCTGGAGTCCGTCGTCATTCGGGAGGCTTTCGTCGAGAGCTTCGAGGACGACACGGTCACCAACCTGGGCGATGGAGAGGTCGACCGCTCGACCCTGTACGTAGTCGAGGCGAGCGGCGACCGGGGCGAGGGAGCGCGGCGGATCCACACCGTCCGCCACCGACTGCAGGTTCAGCTCGGGCCCTACACGGCTCTGGGGCTGCTCCATGCATTGCCCGGTCAGATGCCGTTGCCCTATCTCCACTCGCGCGGACCGATGATCCCGCTCTCCGACGCCACGCTCGCTTTCACGAGCCGTAGCACGATGAACCTCAAGGACGTGGGCACGCTCATCGTCAACCGCGACCTGCTCGACTGGGTGCGCGCCAGCGAGGACGATGCGATGGCGTTCCCCGGCGTGCCCGTTCTGACCGACCGCGTCTGAGGGTCAGGCTGCCGCGGCCGCGCGGCGCTTGCTCGCGGTCGCCGCCGCACGTGGTTGCCCCGACCGGCGCGGCGCTTGCTCGCGGTCGCCGCTCCCGTCGCCGCGCCCCCCGTCGCGGCCGATGCGGCCGCGCGGCGCTTGCTCGCGGTCGCCGCAGCACGTGGTTGCCCCGACCGGCGCGGCGGTTGCTCGCGGTCGCCGCTCCCGTCGCCGCGGGTTCCGGCGTCCGGGACGGCCCTCCAGGGACCCCGGCCGCCGTCCCGACCCCGCTCCGCCGCCGGCCCCCGACGGCCCTCCTCTTCCTGTGCCCAGACGCAACTGCGCTATACCAGTGGAGGTGGTGCTAAGTGGAGCCGTCTGGCCACGTGCGCCCACCGCGACGGTCAGCTGGCCTCCGAACGGGCTTCTCGGCCGCCACCCTGTCCCGGTCCACGCTTGCGCCGGGACGAATCGGACTCGAGATCTCCCGGTGACGCCTCCCGTGCGCGGCTCGAACGCGCCGGCCCAGCTCAACTCTCCGCATAACACCACTGCCACTGGTATAGCGCAGTGCAGGGGGATGGGCCGGCGTGGTGCCGGGCCAGAGGGGCGGGGCGCCTGCCGATCTGAGGGTCAGGCTGGCGCGGCCGCGGCGGCAGCCGCGCTGCGCTTGACCGCAGCCGCGCGGCGCTTGCTCGCGGTCGACCGTCGCTTCGCACAAAGCCGCAAGCGGCTCAGAGTGCTTCGCGCCCCCGTCGCCCGCTCACTCGCCGCTCCCGTCGCCGCCCGAGCCGCCCCTGCAGAGCCTACAGTCCGAGCGTTCCCCGGATCGTCTTGAGCCCCTCTATCACGTTGGCGACATGTTCCTCGAAGGGGACGCCGAGCTCCTCGGCACCCTTGACCAGCTGATCTCGGGGCACCGGCCGGGCGAACCCCTTGTCCTTCATCTTCTTCTGGACGGCACGGGGATCCACTTCGTCCAGGCTGCGATTGGGACGGACGTACGCGACCGCGATGACGAAGCCGCTCATCTCGTCGCACGCGTACACCGTCTTCGCCAGCAGACTGACGCGAGGCACGCCCGTGTGGTCGCCGTGGCCCAGGGTCGACTCGACGACCTCGTCGGGGTAGCCCAGCCGGCGCAGCTCCTCGGCGCCCCGCATCGGGTGGGTCTCCGGATAGCGTTCGTAGTCGAAGTCGTGCAGGAGGCCGGCGGCGCGCCACGTCTCCAACTCGGGCCCGACGATGCCGAAGCGGTGCTCGGCATACCAGCCGACCGCCGCCTCGACCGCGAGGCCGTGCTTTCGAAGCGCCTCACTGTGCGTCCATTCGGTCAACAAGCGCCAGGCGTCGTCGCGGGTGGGATTGGCCATGAAGCCTCCTCGCAGGGAGGGTACCATCGACCCCGGGAGGCGGGCCATCCGTCTCGAGGCAAGCCACATACGGAGGGCCTCGGTGAGCACACTCAGAGTCGCTCTCGTCCAGCTGTCCGCCGATCAGGACGTGGCCGCGAACGTGGATCGTGCCGCGGCGCTCGTTCGGCGGGCAGGCCAGAACGATGCGCGTCTCATCGCCCTGCCGGAGATGTTCCTGTACCGGGGCCCCGTCGCGGGCTTCCGCGAGTCGGCCACAGACCTGCCCGGTCCACTCACCGAGCCGTTCGCTCAGCTGGCCCGCTCCCTCGGCGCCTGGATCCTGCTCGGCAGTCTGGCCGAGCGCTCAGCCGATCCGCAGCGACCCTACAACACCTCGGTCCTGCTCGACCCGGCGGGCCGGATCGCGGCCAAATACCGCAAGCTGCACCTGTTCGACGTGGCCATCGACGGCGGCCCATCGGATCGGGAGTCGTCCCGGATCACGCCCGGCGATGCCAGTGTCGTGGCCGTGCTGGAGGGCGCGACCGGGGAGGGAGATCTCCGGCTCGGCCTGAGCGTCTGCTTCGACCTCCGCTTCCCGGAGCTGTACCGCGAGCTGGCGCTCAACGGTGCCGTGGTCATGGCCGTGCCGGCCAACTTCACCGAGGCGACGGGTCGGGATCATTGGGAAGTGCTGCTCCGTGCTCGGGCCATCGAGAACGGAGCCTTCGTCATCGCCCCCGCCCAATGCGGCACGGGCGCCGGAGTCCCGGCTCATGGCCGCAGCATGATCATCGACCCGTGGGGGATCGTCGTCGCTCAAGCGGCCGACGGACCGGGGATCGTGGCAGCCGATCTGGACCTGGGGCGGGTGGTCGCGATCCGGCGCCAGATACCCACGCAGCCGGCGAGCTGACGATCGAGACAGGCCGGGGTGCCTGGGGGACGAGGCGGAATCAGGCTGCGCCGATCCTGCGGTGGAGCGGCATCGCCTCGTCAGTCTCGGATTCGCCGGCGCCGTGACCGGAGTCGTCGGCGGGTGCCGAGGGTTCGTCCAGAATGGTGATCAGCTGCTGGCGGTTGACCATCGCGAAGGGGACGCGGGCCACGACTGTCGGGTCGGCGAGCCAGCGCACGGTGACGTCGGTCATGGGCAGGAAGTGCGGTTCGGGCGTCTCGAGATACTGCCGCATCGATCCGTGGGCGTGGATGTGGAGGCTTCCTCGCAGGCTGTAGCCGGGGGTCACGATCGATACCTTGCGGCGCTCCTTCTGCACCACGGGCGTCCCGGGCCGAGTCTGCTGGATGTTGGCCCGCTCGGCGACCATGACGACCTGGTCCACTCGAACCCAGAGCGTGCCTCTCTTCTGTTCGGGATCGGAGACCTCGGTCTCTCCGAGGTGGACTTGCATGCCGTCCTTCACCTGGATGAACCCGGACTGCATGTTCAGCCAGTCCGACAATCGACCGAACTGACCGGTGCGTATCTGCCCCGAGATCTGGAAGCCGTCGCCGAAGATCTCGATGTCGAAGGCCGGACCTTCTGCCTCAGCGTCGGGCGAGTTCGTCCGCCACGGGTCGCTGGCCTGGGCGTCGGGCGGGCCAAGGGTCCCCCAGACGGGGTCGAAGGGCGTTCCGCCGAATCCGCCCCCGGCGTCGCGGTCTGACGCGTCGCCCTGACGAGAGCCTCCCAGGAACCCGGGTCGTCCAGCCATTCCTATCTCTGCCTAGCCCTCTTGAGATGCGCCCGTGCGCATCCGTCGGAGGTGTCGGTCTCTCACCTGGGAACTTGACCCGGGTGGAATCGGCAGCAGCATGTTCCGCAGGGGGCGGTCCGCAGGGGGCGCGTTCGGCAGGGGGCGCGGTCCGCGGCGGTCCGCGAGGGCGCGGTCCGCGGCGGTCAGTTGCCGTCGCCGGGCGGTTCCCCGGGCAGCGTCAGCGTGAACGCGGCGCCGATACCCTGGCGCGGAGATTCGAGGCACAACTCGCCCCCCATGGCCCGAAGCAGCTGCCGAGAGACGTACAGGCCGAGGCCGGTGCCGTCGCCACTCCCCTGGGAGTCGCCGCGGGTGAAGCGCGTGAAGAGCCGCTCGCGGTCTCTATCCGAGACGCCGGGTCCGTGGTCGGCAATGGTGACGTGGAGGCGGTCGGTCGCCTCGTCCGCCCGGACGTCCACCTCAACCTTGCCGTCGCGGCCGCCGTACTTCACGGCGTTGTCGAGGAGTGCCCACAGGACCTGGTCCAGCTGATCCGGGTCGGCCACGGCCAGCCAGCCGCGGCTCTCGTCGCGCAGCTCGAAGGCGGCCTCCCCGGCGTTGAGCGCTTCCCACGCCCGCCGGACTCGCGGGGCTACGGCGATCACCTCGACTTCGGATCGCAGAACGCCGGCGTCCAGGCGGGTCACCGTCAGCAGCTGCCGGACGAGGCGGGTCAAACGGTCGGCCTGCTCGGCCACGATCAGCAGCCGCCGGTCGCGGGCCGCCTCTTCCGATGCGGCTCGGAGCTGGTCCACGTAAGCCCGGATGCTGGTGAGCGGCGTCTG
>JBEKPL010000062.1:0-16107 GCA_049520815.1 Candidatus Limnocylindrales bacterium | reverse complement strand
CTCCAGGTTCTCGGTGGCCACCTGGGCGGCCATGACGTTGCGGTTGTCGCCTTCGGTCAGCGATAGGAAGATGTCCGCGCCCTCGGCACCGGCTCGCCGAAGAACCTCCTCGTCAGTTCCATCGCCGCGGACCGCCGCACCTTTGAACGTCTCCGGAAGCCTGTCGAAAGCCGCGGTCTTGATGTCGAAGATGATGACGTCGTGGCCAGCCGCGTCGAGGTTCTCGGCCAGCGTCGAACCGACGCGACCGCAGCCAACGATCACGATCTTCATTGCGACTCCTCGCCCATTGGCTGACGCACCACCCACACGGCGCAGGGGGCGTTCTTCAAAGCGTAGGGAACGGCCCGCCCGATGGCGAAGTCGCCCCCGAATCGGGTTCGGTAGGGAAGGCCCAGGATGATCAAGTCCGCCTCTCTCGCTGCGGCCTCATCCACGATGGCGGCGCCGACGTCTCGCGCCTGGACCAGCACCGACTCGAGTTTGCAGTGGAGCTGATCCGCGATGCCTTCCGCGGCATCGAGGACCCGCTGGGCCTCTTCCGATCGCTCGGCCACGTCGGCGTCGAGTGGCTGCGTCCAATCGAGCTCGACGACATGCACGGCGACCAGCTCGGCATGGCTGGGGCGGGCAACTTCGATTGCCAGACGGACGATCGAGGCGTCGGTGGGGCTGCCGCTCAGCGCGATGACGGCACGCCGGAAGACGGGCGTATTCGCCTCGGGCACCGGACCTCCGTTCTTCCACACACGGTCGCAGCTTCAGTCGCCTACGAGCCGGAACGATACCACCGGGCGGCGCCGGAGGACGGGCCGAAGGTCAGGAGTCGGACCGAGAGCCGGCGGAACGCAGGAGCGACTTTTGGCCTCGGAACCGGGCCGTTCGGCCCAAGTTCGGTTTCGCTGGCTCTGGGCCTACCGTCCGAAGCTGAGGCGCCGGGCCAGGCCTGGCGGCAGGCCGGCAACCAGCATGGCCGCCTGCGTGGCGCCGATGTCGTAGGGGACGCGCCGCCACGTGGCGTGGCCCGCGGCAGTGTCGAGGATCAGGTAGCTCGCCGAGGGATTGCCATCGCGGGGCTGGCCGACGCTGCCCGGATTGAATACCGCGCGACGGTCGTCGAGCTGCAGGCGACTCTCCGGCGCTACGACCATCGCCGCTATGCCACCGCGGCGCCGCTGCCGGAACACGGTCGGGATGTGAGTGTGTCCGACGAGGCAATGAGACGTATCGATGACGGCCAGGCACTCCTGGGCGGCCCGAGGGGAGACCAGGTATTCGAAGATCGGGTCGCGCGGGCTCCCGTGAACCAGCGTAAAGTCCGAGCCATCCGGCACGAACATCTCCGGGAGCGCCTCTAGGTAGTCCCGGGTCTGCTCGCCGATCCGCCATCGCGTCCACTCGGCGGCGGTCCGTGCGTCCGGGTTGAAGCTTTCTATCGTGGCGCCGCCGCAGACCGCGTCATCGTGATTGCCCCTCACTCCCACGGCCGCCGCATCGCGCAGCCGCTGCACCACGCCGTCCGGTTCCGGGCCATACCCGACGACGTCACCCAAGTGCCAGAGGGCGTCCACCGTCCCGATCGACGCAAGGACCGCATCCAGCGCTTGCAGGTTGGAGTGGATGTCCGCCAGGACCGCGACGCGCATCGGTTGAGCCCCTTATGACGGCCTGCGACGGCGCG
This sequence comes from Candidatus Limnocylindrales bacterium, assembly GCA_049520815.1. Classification (GTDB taxonomy): domain Bacteria; phylum Chloroflexota; class Limnocylindria; order Limnocylindrales; family CSP1-4; genus Fen-1039. The sequence continues at coordinate 14,426 of JBEKPL010000062.1, read as the reverse complement.
CGGCCGGGTCGCGCGGGTACTCCCGCGGAGCGGCCGCAACTCTCTCGACGATCACCAGGACGTGGTCGTCGAGGCCGGGCACCGCCACTCGCTCGCAGCCGACCAGGCGGCCGCCGAGCTGGCCCACCGCACGCTCCGCCCGCGCCAGTTCGACGTCGAGCGGCAGCCTTTTCCAGGCTACCAGCAGACCGCCCGCTCGGAGCAGCGGCAGCGAGAGCTCGGCGAGCTCGGTCAGGTCCGCCACCGCCCGAGCCACCACCGCCTGCCAGCGGCCCCGGTGGGACGGGTTCGCAGCGAGGCTCTCGACGCGCGTCGAAGCCACGGCGACGCGGTCCGCCAGCCCGACCGCCGCCACGGCCGTGGACAAGAAGCGCGCCTTCTTCGCGATCGACTCCACGAGAATCGCCCGCGTCACGGGCAGGGCGACGGCCAGAGGCAGCCCGGGATACCCGCCGCCGCTGCCCAGATCCAGAAACTCCGTGACTCCGGCCCTGCGCAGCAGCCCCAGAGCCGAGAGGCTGTCCAGGACGTGCTCTCGGGCGATCGCCTCCGGCTCGCGGATACCGCTGAGGTTGATGGCGTCGTTCCAGGCCAGGAGAAGCCGAGCGTGGTCGGCCATGGCCGCCAGCTGCCCCTCATCGAGGGCAGCTGCGCCGACAGCGTCCAACCCGGCCCGGACACACGCGTGGTAACCCTCCGGCAGCGGCGCCAGCCCCCGAACGCACGTCGGGAGCGGATCGCGGACGCGAGGCGGAGTCATCTACAGACTCCCGGTCCTCACGGCTGCGCCGCTCCCGGCGTTGGCTCTTCTCGCACCAGGCGTCCCTCGGTTTTCCCGCGCTGGTCCAGTCTCCGGCCGGGTTTCCCCAAGCCCCTCGCTAGCGCGGTTACCCACTGACGGTCCGCAACAGCGGTGCGGATGTCGGACGGTAGAAGCCATCGCGGGCGTCGTCAACGCCGTTGTCCACAAAAACGGCCCGGTCTTCCACGATTGTGGACAAACGGCCGCATCAGCCGGCGTAGGTGGATGACTCGGCCGGAAGAGGAGCTGGGCCTCTTCAGACCCGAGGGGTCCGGAGCGGCTTGCCCAGCGCCCGGCGCACCACATCGAGCACCTCTTCGATGTAGCGGTCGGCGTCGCCCTCTTCGGCGGCCGTTCGCACACATCCCTGGACATGGTCCTCGAGGATCAGAAGGGCGACCGAATCCACCGCCGCCCGGAGGGCCGCGGTCTGCTGGAGGATATCGATGCAGTACTCGCGCCGCTCGATCATCCGCTCAATGCCGCGAACCTGGCCCTCGATGCGGCGGAGGCGCCGGATCAGGATCGCCTGATCGCGCGAGTAGGAGTGGCGGAAGGTCGGATCGAGGTCCGACCCGTCTCCGCCGAGTTCGACGGCGCCGTCGCCGGCCACTCCCGACAGGAGGTCCGAGCCGGCAGTCGGACCGGCGCGACCGGCTCCTCCTGGCCGCTCCGGCGCGATAGCAGCCGTGGCGATTGGCATTGCTGCGGGCCCGGGTCGCTGCCCTGGGCGGGTTCCGTCCAATCTCTCGACGTCGTCCTGCGATGCCATTCGACCTCGCTCCATGTCGTTCGTGTGCAACCGCGCGGCTTTGGCGGGCTGCCGGCCGGCCGCAGCAGATCGAGCAATGATACCCCCGGGGAGTATCGGTGGCAACGCATTCGGGCCTGCTACGGCCTGCCTGGATCGTGATGGAGCACTGCCGCAGGCGGCCTCGGGTGCGACAAGCGGATAGACTTGGGGCGTGGAACGTCGAGAGAAGCCGTGCATGAGCCGGGTGGAATGACCGACGAAGGAGCTCCTCGCGGCCCGAGATCGGACCACGGGTTCGCCCACGCCAGCGAGGGCGAGTTCGCCCGCATCCTCGACTTCTACCAGGTCGCCTGGGAATACGAGCCCCAGGTCTTCCCGATCCTCTGGGATCTCGATGGAAACGTCCTGGAGAGTTTCGCGCCCGACTTCTTCCTGCCGGAGTTGGAGCTGTTCGTGGAGCTGACGACTCTCCAGCAGAGGCTCGTGCGCAAGAAGAATCGGAAGGTCCGCCGTTTACGGGAGCTGTACCCGGGCCTGCGTATCAAGCTCTTCTACGCCCGCGACTTCCGCGCTCTGATGCTGAAGTACGGGCGAGCGGCGCTGGTCTCGGAGCTGAGCGGGACGCCCGGCCAGGTCATACCTCACGAGCAAGGTCACGAACCGTCGGCTCCGGCCGGTTTCGAGGACGGTTCCGACGGGACAGGCCGTCTGCTGATCGACCGCTCCGACGCGGGATCCGACCCCCCAGGCGAGTTGGGTCGCCCCCCCGCTCGCCACTCGCGAGCCGCCCGTCGCCGCGCCGGCCGCCGGGCCTCTGCCGGCGCCGCTCCCCACTCCCCCGTCACGTGAGATGTAAGAGGTAGCGATGAAAGCCTCCCAGGACCTCGTCTCGGACGTCTCTGAGGTACTGCTGACCGAGGAACAGATCGGGGACAAGGTGGCCGAGCTTGGGCAGCTCATCAGCGCCGACTACGCCGGGCGCGAATTGACGCTCGTCAGCGTCCTCAAGGGTTCACTGCCGTTCATGGCGGACCTGATGCGGAACATCAGTCTGCCGCTGCGGATCGACCTGATGGAGGTCTCCAGCTACGGCGGGACAGCGACGGAGTCGTCCGGGCTGGTCCGGATCCTGAAGGACCTCAGTGCCCCCATCGAAGGCCGCGACGTGCTCCTGGTCGAAGACATCATCGACACAGGGCTGACCCTGAACTACCTGCTGCGGTACCTGAAGGGCAAGAATCCGCGCTCGATCAAGGTCTGCGCCCTGCTCGACAAGCCGGCTCGGCGTCTCGTCGAGATCCCGCTGGACTACGTGGGATTCGAGATACCGGACGCCTTCGTAGTGGGGTATGGTCTCGACTTCGGCGAGGTCTACCGCAACCTCCGCTTCGTGGGCGTGCTCCGCCCCGAGGCCTACGAGTCATAGGGGCGCCTCGATGTACCACAGTTCGGCGAGCCGCGGTCGCTGGATCGTTGCGATCGGCGCGATCCTCGTCGTCGGGTCGTGCTTCCTGCAGTGGTGGCAGATCGGCGAAGGCAGCGCGCTGCCGATGAGAAGCGCGATTGGCTTCAACTCCATGACCGGGGCCGTCTTCCCGATGTTCCTGGCCGCCGTGGCGACTCTGCTGTTGATCACCCTGCCCTTCGCGTCGGAGAAGCCGGTCGCCGTCGATCACCCGCTGTCATACCTGCTGCTGCTGACGATCATCGTGGTCAGCTACGGTCTGTGCGTGGCGGTCCTGGCCCAGAAGGGCCTCGTGCCGTTCCCGCCGCAGGTTGGCCCCGGCTTCTGGCTGGCTGCCGTTGGTATCCTCGTCATGGCCCGAGGCGCCTTCGAGCTGTTCGAGGAACGCCGGCGGCACCTGTACTAGCGCGCGGCGTCAGCGGTGGCCGGTGCAGGATCGTCCGGCCGTTTGCCGCTCAGCGTCGAGCGGCGTGCAAAACCCTCACTAGCTCCCATTGACGCCGTTGCCGTATAGTTACCACCTGGCGAGCCGGATGCGTTGCACGGCCGCCGACCCACCGAGGCGTGGCTGTCGAGCGGGAATCCCGCTCGCACCCCGAGAGCGCCGGCACTACAGCAAGCGACCGTCGGCCATTCTGGCTGTCGCGGCAGTGCGACCGCCCTCTCGCTTTGAGGTTCGTCTGTTCGAGTGGAGTACCTGGTCAGGCAGGCCCGTATCACCGATGTTGATCGGCTGTACGCGCTTTGCGCCCAGAAGGGGGCCGTGCCTGGAGGCGACTCTCCGGTCGATGCGATCGGCCTGCTCCGCCAGCTGGTCTACATTCCAAACGCGAGCGTCGCCATCGCCGAGGCGGGCCATCAAATGGCAGGCGGCGCGATCCTCGGCCTGAGGCCGTCGGTTCGGTGCGGCGGGTTCGTCGGAACGATCGATGTGCTGGTGGTCGCGGACGGCTTCGAAGCTGAGAAGGTCGCCGACCTGTTGATCGAAGAGATGCTGCACTCGGCACGGAGAAAGGGCTGCGCATCGGTCGAAGTCGTGCTGGCGCCTGACTCGAATCTGTCGAGTTGGCGGGGCCACGGTTTCACCAGGGCGGAAGCGAACACATACATAGCGGCGATCGCCTCAAGGGCGCCCACCAGCCGCTGAACTACCCCCGGCAGCCGAGCAGCCAAGGAGCGCCGGCGGCCGCGGGCTCAACAGGCCGACGACCAACCTCGCCGGCCGGTCAACCAAGGAGTCAGATTCGTGAGCAAGAACGTCGCCGTCTTCGTTGACGTGGCGAACATCTTCTACGCGGCGAAGGCGGCGGGTGCGGACATCGACTACGTCACGCTCTTGAAGGCCGCCGTGGCCGGGCGCGATTTCGTCCGTGCCTATGCCTACACCGGGCTGGATCCGGAGAACGAGAACCAGCGCAACTTCCATTCGTTCCTGGCGCGCCACGGCTACAAGGTGGTGAGCAAGGACATCCGCAAGTACGGTGATGGCAAAGTCAAAGCCAACCTGGACATCGAGCTGGTCGTCGACATGATGAAGACGGCCCGCAACCTGGACGTGGCGATCGTCGTCAGCGGCGACGGCGACTTCGCCCCCGCCATCCGTGCGGTCCAGGAGATGGGCGTGCGGGTCGAGGTCATCAGCTTCCGGGGCAACACCAGCTCGGACCTGATCGAAGTGGCCGACGCGTTCTACGACATCACGCACGTCGCCCGAGTCGAGCGCGACTCGTCGCGCTCCGGTCGACGTGTCGCCGGCGACGAGGAAGACCTCTCTATGACCGAGGTCCCGGACAAGCAGACTGAGGGACGCGGAGGACGACGCGGTCGCGGGCGCGGTCGCGGTCGCTTGGGACGCGGCGAGGAACTCGAGGAAGTGGCTGTCGTTTCCGCCGAGGGTCAGGGCGGGCGAGCCGCCGGGCGCGGTCTGGCCGCCCGAACGGCCTCGCGCAGCTCGGGCGGTCGGCTGGTAGCACTGCCCGGCGAGAAGTTGTCCAGGGCGGGAGCCACCCCCGAGGACGGCGAGCCGGTCGGCCAAGAGGTGCCCGACGAGGCGTCCGAGGAGATCGCTGAGGTCGCCGGAGGCGCCGAAGGCGAAGTCGCCGAAATCGGCGGCGAGTCCACCGGCCGGCGACGCCGGCGGCGTGGTGGTCGCGGCCGTGGCCACGGCCACTCCCGTGAGGCTCTCGGCCCAACAGACACAGAAGCGGGCGACGTCGGGGATGGAGAGGGAGAATCGGCACTCTCGTCTCCTGCGACGCGACCGAATCAATTCGGATCGGTGTGGGATTCGCAGATCGGGATGGCCGGCCGGCCGGAACGACTGACTCCGCCCTCTGAGGATGAGGACGACTTCGCCGAGCCGGAGATCCCCGAATACCTGCTGGCCGAGAAGCGGCGTGGCGGCCGCGGCCAGAGCGGCGGTCGGGGCGGCGGCCGTGGCGTCAGGAGCGCGTATGCCTCGGCCGTCGAGCGCGAGCGTTTCGGGCGGTCGTCATCCCGGTTCCCCGAACCGGCACGCCAGCCCCAGCCGCAGCAGCAACGGCGTCGCGAAGAACGACCGCCGCGCCAGCCCCAGCCGCAGCAGCGTCGCGGTGGCGGAGCGCCTCGGGGCGGTGCTCGCGATTCGGCCGAGCCCTGGACCGAGGTTCCGCCGGAGCTGGAGGAGATCTTGCGCGCGCAACTCTCGACGAAGCTGAGCCGGCAGGCTGCGGCTCCCTCCGAGGCCGCCGCAGGCGAGCCCGTGGCCGGTGTCGAAGCTGCCGAACCGAAGACAGCCGGTCGACGTGGCGGACGCCGCAAGGCCGAGGCTCAGGATCCGGCGCAGCAGGCCGAAGCCGCCCAGGCGGGCGGCGAGAAGCCCAAGGCGGCGACCCCGAGCCGTCGAAAGCCGGCGGCGTCGGCCAAGAGCGAGAGCGGCGGAGACGCCGCGTCGGCCGCGCCCAAGCGCCGCGCCCCGGCGCGTCGCAAGGCCGCGGCAGGGCCCGAGGCGAGCGGCGAGGGCCAGGGCGGCGGTGAGCCGGCGGGCGAGTAGCTCGGACCCGGCAACCCAGGCCAGCCAAGTTCGGCCCATGGCCACAGCGATCGTCAACTCAGCGACTCGTGGCCAGGCGCGAGCTCTGGCCGAGGTCCGGTCGATGCTCCTCGGCCGCACCCCGCACGCCGTTCTGCTTGTGGGTCCGGGCTCGGTTGGCAAGACGACGCTCGCCCTCGACCTGGCCGCGGGACTGCTGTGCCGCGACCCGGATCCGAGTGCGCGGCCGTGTCGGGCCTGCCGGGGTTGCCGCCTGGTCGCCACCAGCAATCACCCGGACCTCCACCGTCTCGCGCCCGAAGGGCCCGGCCTGCAGGTCCGCATCGGCGCGGCCACGGACCCGGACCCGGGTACGGTTCGGCATCTGATCGGCGAGCTCGCGCTGCTCCCCATGGAGGGCGGAGCACGGGTCGCCATCATCGAGGGGGCCCATCGCCTCAACGACGATGCCCAGAACGCGCTTCTCAAGATGCTCGAAGAGCCGCCGGCTAGAGTCACGATCGTCTTGTGCGCCGACGACGAGGAGCGCCTTCTGCTCACGGTTCGTTCGCGCTGCGTGCGAGTTCGCCTTGGGGCGGTAGCCATACGCGAGATCGAACAGTGGCTCGGCGAGCTGGGCTTCGCTGACGCGCCCCGAGCCGCCAGGCTGGCCAGGCTCGCCGGCGGCCGGCCGGGCCTCGCTCTGGCATACGCCCGCTCCGCGGACGCGGAACGCCTGCGTGGCGAGATCACCCGCGGCCTGCTGGACATGCTCGCCGAGGGTCGCCGCGCACGCCTGGCCGCCGTCCGGGATCTGGTGAAGTCCGCGGCGGCGCTCGATTCCGCGTTGGAGGAGGGGCGCCGCGGCGGAGCCCCCGAGGCGGCAGCCGGAGAGGCCGGCCGCGCGACCGCGACCCGGCGTCGGAAGGATCGTGCCTCGGCCACTCTCTCATCCGCGGCCGAGGAGGCGGACGGCGAAGGCGCCACGAACGACGAGCCTGCCACTCCCCGAATGGCGGCCTCGGATCGGCGTTCCGCCGCGGCCACGCTCATCGAGATTTGGGCCTCGGTCGGGCGCGACCTGGCGGTAGCCCGCAGCGGCGGCGCGCGTCAGCTGCGCGAGACCGACCTGGTCGATGAGATCCGGGCGGCCGCGGCGGCACTCGATGTCGCCGGCCTGACGGTCTTCCTGGCGCGGCTGTCGGACGTGGCCGGCCAACTCGACGAGAACGTCAATCCGGAGCTGGGGCTGGACGTCCTGGCCCTATCCTGGCCGCGCCCTGCCCAACCCGAATCGGCGGCGACTCCCGCCGGAGCGCGTCGATGAGTCGGGGTGAGCTGACTCGGCTGGAGGCGAACGTTCGGGGGCGCGTCCAGGGAGTCGGCTTCCGCTACTTCGTCCTGGCCCACGCGACCCGCCTTGGCCTCACCGGTTGGGTCGCCAACGAGCAGGACGGCAGCGTCTATTGCGTCGCCGAGGGTCCGCGCGGGGACCTCGATCTGCTGCTGGAGAAGCTTCACGAGGGCCCTGCCTCCTCGATCGTCGAGCTGGTCCTGGAGGATTGGCTGCCGTACACCGGCCACTGGGGGAGCTTCGGGCTGCGCTCGGCGGGCCACCGCGGCGACTAGCTGGACCGCATCGGCAGGGGCGTCGCCCTTCCCGCCGCGACCGGCGCCTACGGCAGAGTGCGGAGCATGCCACCGTCGATCGGAACGAACGTGCCCGTCTGGTAGCGGGCCAGGTCCGAACAGAGCCAGGCGACGTACGCGCCGAGCTCATCGGGCGTGCCGTAGCGACCGGCCGGGATCGAGCGTTCGAACTGCGCCCGAACCTCCTGGGGCGTCGTGCCCGCCCGTTCGGCCCGGGAGCGGTCCAGGGATGCCACCCGCGCCGTGTCGAGCCGGCCCGGCAGGACGCCGTTGACGGTCACGCCGCTGGCGATGACCTCGGGCGCGATGGTCTTGAGCCAGGCCTGCAGGGCACTCCGGCAGGCGTTCGAGTAGGCCAGCTCGGGAATCGGCTGGCGCACGCCCGACGACATGATGGCGACGATGCGGCCCCAGCCACGTCCCCGCATCCCCGGCAGCAGCAGCGTCCCCAGCTCGATCGGCGTGATGGCCAGAAGCTGGAACGAGCGGCGCCATTCGGCCGTGTCCGTTCGAGTCGCCTCGCAAGCAGGCGGCCCACCGGCGTTGAGGACCAGGATGTCGACCTGCCCGAGCGCCCGCTCCGCCTCGGCGGCGACGCGCGCCGCCGTCTCCGGTTCGGCCGCGTCGCCGGAGATCGTCGTCACCTCGACGGAGAACGCCAGGCGAATCTCAGCGGCCGCCCGCTCCAGCGCCTCCCCACCGCGCGACCACAACGCCAGCCGACAGCCCTCCCCGGCGAGTCGCTCCGCGCTCGCCCGCCCGAGTCCGGCCGAGGCGCCCCCGACGAGGGCCGTCCGGCCGCGAAGCCCCAGATCCATCGTGGCCTCCGGTCGATTGGGCGCGCATCCGACGTTCGCCGGGCGCACTAAGCGATTGTCCGCCGGATCGGTCGCAGCCGTCGAGCTCGGGGAGAGTCCGTCGAGGCGACCGCAGGTCCCGGGAGGCGGACTATCGGCTACGCTTGGCCCGTGAGCCATCAAGCCGGACCGAACCCGCCCCACCCCTCCGGTGTCATCGCGCGTGCTGCGGCCGCGTACCGTGCCCTGGCCGACCTGGCGGAGACGGTCGAGGACGAGTGGCAGTACGTGACCGATCTGGCGGACGCCTATCTGCCGGGCATTCGCGCCCTGGCGGAGCGGGACGCCGAGCTCGAGCTCGAAGCGGTGGTGGCAGTCGACGAGGCTATCGCCGAGATCGCGGCGATCAGGGACCCGCACAAGGCGATCGACTGGCTTTCGACCTTCCCGCACGTCGTCGCCCTGGCGGTCGGCGACGACGTGGACCGGCCGATCGAGGGCGCCCGGCCAGATGCGGCCGAGGCCTCCGAACCCGAGCCGGACGAGGATTCGCCCTTCCGCATCCTTCTGCGGGGCGACCGATGAGGTTCCAGGACGCCGCCCCCGACGCTCGCACGGTCGTCTATGCGGGGATTCAGGCGGAGCCGCTCGTGGCCCGCGTGGCAGCACTGCTGGCGGAGGGGACGCCTGCAGAGCGCTGGCTTGCCCGGGCGGTGATGAACGGCGAGCGCACCGACCCGGATACCTGGAAACGCATCTTCCCGTCGCTCTTCGGTGAGACCGCGGCCCCGACCCTGCGCGACCATGCCGGCCAGATTCTCGATGCCAGCCTCGAAGTCGCCAATCGCGGCGAGGCGGCCCGCAGCCAGTACCGCGGCGCCATCGTCGAGGAGCTCACGGCCCGTCTGCTGGCCCGCCGCGCCACCGCGGTCCGTCGAGAGCGGCGCGTTCTGTTCGACGGCGTTCGGGCCGAGATCCATCCCTACGACGTCACCGTGGAGTCGAGCGCCCGGCCCGAGGTCTACGACTGCAAGTGGGGCGCCCGCGGGATCAACGCCGACGTCCTGAACCAGCTCGACGACGCCCGGGCGCATGCGGCCGATGAGGACGTCGACCTGGCCATCGGGCTCGTCGTCTTCGACGCTCGCCGCTCTTGCGAGCTTCGACTCGCCCGAGCCACGGCCGAGCACGAAGGCACCAGAATCATCGCCCTCGAAGGACTCGATGCCCTCGGGGAGGAGAAAGCGTGAAGGACCGGCCGGCGGCCGAGATCGTCGTGGAGCCGGCGCGGGCCGCGCTGCCGGCCGGCCTCGAGGACCAGCTGCCCTACCGAATCGTGCGACCGTATCGGGTCCGCTTCGAGGAAGCGACCGCGAACGAGACGGTGCGGACGGCCATCTACCTGGCCTGGGTTGCCGACATCGCCTGGCAGCACTCGACGGAGCTGGGATTCGGGCGCCAGTGGTATGCCGACCGGGGCCTGTACTGGTTGGTGCGGGCGATCCAGCTCGACGTGCTCCGGCCTACCCCCACCTACGCCGAAGTGGTTGTCAGCACGCGGGTGCTCGGCTACCGTCGCGTTGCCGCCCGTCGCGAGAGCGAGGTCCGCGATCCTTCGGGCGAGCTGGTGGCGCGCCTGCAGATCGACTGGGTCATGACCAACGAACGAGGCATCCCAACCCGCGTGCCGCAGGAGTTCCGGCGGTTCGTGGCCGCGGAGACGCCACCCTTCGAGATGCACAAGGTGACACTGCCGGCGACGCCCCCGGGCGCGTTCGAGCGGCATATCCGCGTCGGGCGGCGCGACCTGGACCCACTCGACCACGTCAACAACAGCGTATACGTCGACTACCTGGAAGAGGTGCTCGAGGCCGCCGGGCAGGGCCCGCTGCTGGAGGCCACGCCACGACGGTACGTTCTGGACTTCGCCGCATCCGCCGCCCGCGACGAGCCGCTCATCGGCCGGGCGTGGCCGCAAAACGGCGGCTGGGCTTGCCGGCTCAACCGCGAGGACGGCACAGAGGTCTTCCGGGCGCGCGTCTACCGTCTGTAGACCCGAGGCGGCGCGTGTGGCCGCCCGGCGGGCGGCTCCGCCGCGGCCCGGCGCGAAGCTACGCCTTGGGGCCGCCCGGCTTGGCTTCGCCTTCCGCAGATTCGGCTTCCTGGGCGGCGCGGGCCGCCTCGGCGGCGCGGGCCGCGTCGGCGGCACGGCGGAGGTCCGCAGCCAGATCCTTGCTCCGCGCCGCTAGCTTGTCGCCGACATGCTCGGTCACGTTGGCCGCCTTGTGGGCCACGGGACCGGCGTTCTCGGCTGCAACCGCGGCGAGCTCGGCGGCCTTGGCGGCCACGTCGCGAAGCACCGGCCCGGCCTGGCGCCCAGCCTGGTCGATCATCTCCTGGAGCTGGCCTACCCAGCGCTCTCCGAGCTCCCGGGCCCGCGCGGCCTGTTCTCGGCGCGGGCTCTGGCCACTCGTGACCGGCTGGTCGGCGCCCGGGCCCGTCTTCTCGTTGGATCCCATCTCATCACCTCGAACTGGGCGAGGATCTGCTGCCCCGCGTCAACTGGCGTTGCAATCGTACGCCTGGAAGGAATGGGGCGTGGCCCCGGCGAGTCCTGTCTTGGCCGCGCCGGGCCATTCATCGGGGCGCGGCTCCGGAGCGACGATTTGGGAGGAGTGGCTCTAGCCAGGCGTGAGCCTTCGAGGCGATACTGAAATGGTGCGATACGGCCGGGGCAGGCCGAGGAAGTGAGCCGATGATTGGCTGCTGGCATCCTAACCCGCGCGACGAGGGGCGCCACGTCAGGGCCTCTCTGGGGGCTCACGTCGGCGGCTACGAGCTGGTCGTGGAACGCTGCGGTGGCGATCCGTGCTGGCACTGGATGGTGCTGAACCGGCGCGGCCACGAGATCGAGAGCGGGACGGCGCCTAACGCCAGCACCGCGGAGCGACTTGCGGAGGAGGCCGCGTTCCACATCCACCCGCCATCGGTCGGCGACTGGGTCGGGCGACTGATGTAGCTCGGCGCGTGAGCTTGGCACCCCGTGCGCACGAAACGCCGGAGTCTAGCGCTCCTCGTCGCCCTCTTTCCGCCACAGCGAGACGCGGTTCTCGAGCTCCGGGTCTTCCCAGGGCCCGGCGAGTTCGGCCAGGTCCGTCTCGCCGGCCGGCCCGGTTTCGTCCAGCTGGCCGGCCTCGGCGGCCGCGATGGCCTCATCGGACGGCTCGCCGGCGTCCAGGGATTCGTCACCGGTCGGGTCCATGACCTCGGTCCCGGCGTTCTCGATCTGGGTCTCGAGCTCGATCTTGCGCATCTCCAGGCGGACCGCTTCACTGGGAGGCTGGAAGGCCGCTTCGTCGGTCACACCATCGTCGCTGCCGGCCCGAAGCCAGCTCAGCGGATTCGGCACGACGCCGGGTTTGGGACCGAGAGTCGCCTCCGGGTCTACCACCGTCACACCGGGAATGTCGGTCGCGACTGCACCTTCGACCAAGGCACCGCACTTGGAACAGGCTTTGGCGCCGGGGGGGATCGGAGTGGAGCACCAAGGGCAGATGTGGGTGGTCTCGTCCATATGACGCACCGTAGTCCACCGCGACCTTCGTCGACTATCCGACCTTCGGGCCATGGAAGAACCATGACCCCCGGAGACGAGTCGCGGGCCGCACAACAATAGGCGAGTGTGGCGTCGAATGCGAGGCCCCTGTGCGTCGGCAGGCGCGCGATGCTCGATCCGGCCGATTCCCGGTGCGAAGATCGTGGCACGGGAGGCCTGCCTCCCGGCAACATCGAGAGGGCCCCCACCGATGGCTGCGGCCCCTCTTGGACTCTCGGTTCTTGCCGCGAACGGCTGCGACCTAAGCCACTACGCGCCGATGACGTTGGTTGGGGCGGTCACGCTGTTCGCTGGATCGTTGACGTGGCTGAGGTCGAAGCTCATCTCGAAGACGACGCTGCCGTCGCTGGCCTTGGCGACGATGGCCACGCTGATCGGGTAGCCGCCGTCCCTGGCGATCCAGATATCCCCCGACCAGGTCGCGTTGGTGACACCGAGGATCGAGGCCTGCTCGGCAAAGGCGGCCGAGCTGGCCTGGTAGTGGTCCGCGTCGACGCCATTCTTGTTCTCGGAACCGACCTTCTGGTAGCTGCCGGCCACCGAAGCGACGATCGACGAAGAGAACATCGTGACCGGCGAGACGGAGTCGGCCCAGCCCTTGTCGGTCACCTGCGTCTTGCCGAAGCCCCCCGTCCCCATGTCCATGTATTCGTAGCCGTCGATCTCGATGAGGTGGAGGCCGGTCATCTGGATATCGGCCGCCTTTGTGGGGTTGGTGACGAATGTTCCGCTGAAGGTAAACGGGCCGTCGCCGGTTGCGCCGGCAGCGCCGAGCAGCGACAGCGTCTGCCCGAAGTTGCCACCGGCCAGGGTCATCTTGAACTTGTAGCTGGTGGCGTTGGACAGGTTGGCAGCCGCGCCCGTCAGGCCTGAGCCTCCGTCGTTGCTGGCCTGGCCGGTCGCCGCGGGCGTGTCGGTGGCCCCGTTCCCGGTCGCGGCGGGTGAGGCAGTGCCAGAGCTGCCCGAGCAGGCCGCCGCCCCGAGCGCCAGGGCAGCAATCATGAGGAGCAGGCCTCGACCCTGCTTCTCGAGAACCGGGAACATGAACACCTCCCCTGTTGGCCGAACGCGGTGGTGGTGCTCCAGCCGCTTCGTTACGGTAGCACGCGGAGCCGCGATTGCACGGCTGGGCAGCCTGCCGCTGTTCGGCCGGCCTCGATTGGCGGAGCGTCCCGACGCGGCCGGTTGGCGGCCGGAAGTCAGATCGACCTGGACTTGCACCCCTGCCTCGAATCACCTCGACTCGGACGCGACGCGAAACGCCGGTCCTTCGCACGATCCCCTGGCTTCGTTGTTGGCAGGCGACGCCGGCGACCAAGGTCCGGCGGTCTTCGCCGCAGCGTGCCGGATCGCCCCTCTGGCACTGGGCGCCCGTTTCTATGCCGCGGTCCCGGCCGGACCGCGCCAGCTCGACTTCCTCCTGGCGGTTCGCGATGCCGGCTGGCGCCTCCACCAGGAGCTGGTCTGGGTCAAGAACAGCATCGTTCTGGGGCATAGCGACTACCACTACCGCCACGAGCCGATCCTCTACGGCTACACCCCTGGCCCCGGACGACCCGGACGGGGCGCACATCCCGGCACCCGCTGGTATGGCGGCAACTCCGCCGGCAGCGTCTTGGAATACGACAGGCCGGCCAGGAGCTTCGAGCATCCGACCATGAAGCCGGTCGCCCTGGTCGAGCACTGCCTGGCCAACAGCACCAAAGTCGGCGACGCAGTCGGTGAACGTGTAGGTGACGGTTGCAAGGGGTCGGTGCCGACGATTTGGGATTGTCGTCCAGGAGACACTGGACTCGCAGTAGCCGGGCGAGCAGAATGGCGCCGGTTTCTGCAGCGGCGGGGCGCGCGGAGGATCTCGAAAACCCTGCTCGATGGATCTAGGGATCGCTCCTGTGGGAAGCGCGGGGCCGCGGGGAAGTAGGGAGAGGACGAGGGTTCGATGAAGATGTTCGCTTTCGGCATGTCCTCGTCTGGGTTGGGGCGCCATTCTCCGGACGGCCGGTCCCGCCCGCGTATCGCCCGTCTGCTCGTCCTCGTTGCCGCGGCGGCGCTTGCCGCCGCGTCGATTCCGGCCGTGGCCGTCGCGGCACCCGCGCAGCCGCAGGTCGTAGCGGCCAGCGGTGACTGGACGCAGTCCCGCCACGACCCGAGCAACTCCGGATACAACCCCTCGGAGAACGTCATCTCCACCTCGAACGCTGCCGCCCTGGGGGTCGCCTGGAAGGGCGCCATCAATCCCGCTGGCGACGCCACTATGCGCATCATCGAGTCCTCGCCGGCGATCGCGAACGGCGTGGTCTACGTCGGGTCGCGCAACAACGGCGAGTTGTTT
>JBEKPL010000061.1:0-16136 GCA_049520815.1 Candidatus Limnocylindrales bacterium | reverse complement strand
GCCCTTTAGAGCGAGGTACTTGGTGATCGCCGCGGTGAGCGTCGTCTTGCCGTGGTCGATATGGCCGATCGTGCCGATGTTGACGTGCGGCTTGGTCCGCTCGAACTTCTTCTTCGCCATCGCGGCTGCTCCCTCGCTCCTACTGCGGGCTTTCTAGTTGACTGGTCAGACTCGGGACTTCTGAACGAGCTCGGCCGCCAGGTTGGCGGGGACCTCGGCGTAGTGGTAGAGCTCCATCGAGTAGCTGGCGCGGCCCTGGGTCATCGACCGCAGGTCGGTTGCGTAGCCGAACATCTCGGCCAGGGGCACACGCGCCCGGACGACCTGCGTGGAGCCGCGCGACTCCATCGCCTCGACATGACCCCGGCGAGAGTTGAGATCGCCGATGACGTCGCCCAAGAACTGCTCGGGCATGGTGACCTCGACCCGCATCAGCGGTTCGAGGATCACCGGAGAAGCCTTTGCGACGGCTTCCTTGAGGGCCATCGAGGCGGCGATCCGGAAGGCCATTTCGCTCGAGTCCACCTCATGGAAGGAGCCGTCGAAGAGCGTCGCCTTGACGTCGACCATGGGGTGGCCGGCGTAGGGGCCCGTCTCGAGGGCCTCGCGGATGCCCATGTCGATGGGCTTGATGTACTCGCGTGGGATCGTGCCGCCGACGATCTTGTCGACGAACTCGTAGCCCTTGCCGGGCTCGTTCGGCTCGATCCGGATGACGACGTGGCCGTACTGGCCCTTGCCGCCGGTCTGCTTGACGTGACGATAGTTGCCTTCGGCGGCGCGCCGGATGGTCTCCCGGTAGGCGACCGAGGGACGTCCCACGTTGGCCGCGACCTTGAACTCGCGGATCATTCGATCGACGAGCACGTCCAGGTGCAGCTCGCCCATGCCGGCGATTCGGGTCTGCCCGCTCTCTTCGTCGGTGTGGACCCGGAACGTGGGGTCCTCCTCAGCCAGGCGCTGGAGAGCCATTGCCAGCTTGTCCTGATCGGCCTTGGTCTTGGGCTCGATCGCGACCTCGATCACCGGTTCGGGAAAGACGATCGATTCGAGCACGACCGGGTGGTCGGGATCGCTCAGGGTGTCGCCGGTGAAGGTTTCCTTGAGGCCGACGGCTGCGGCGATGTCGCCGGCGTACACCGCCTCGATCTCCTCGCGGTGATTGGCGTGCATCTGGAGGATGCGCCCGATCCGCTCCTTCTTGCCCTTGGTCGCGTTGAAGACGTAGGAACCGGCGTTGAGCGTCCCGGAGTAGACCCGGAAGTAGGCCAGCTTGCCGACGTACGGATCCGCGGCGATCTTGAAGGCCAGGGCGCTGAAGGGCTCGCTGTCGTTAGCGGTTCGGATGACTTCCTTGTGCGTCACCGGGTGCTCGCCGATGACCGGCGGAACGTCCAGGGGCGAGGGCAGGTAGTCGACCACCGCGTCGAGAACAGGCTGGACGCCCTTGTTCTTGAGCGCGGAGCCGGCCAGGACGGGAACGATCCGGTATTCGAGGGTGCCGAGGCGCAGGCCGCGCTTGATGTCGTCCGGGCTGAGATCGTGGCCTTCGAGGTACCTGTGAGTCAGCGTGTCGTCCATCTCGGCAACGACCTCGACCATCTTCTCCCGTTGGGCGCGCGCCGCCTCGACCATGTCGGCAGGGATGTCGATGACCTCCGACTCGGCGCCCAGATCCTCGGCCCGATAGACGATCGCCTTCATCGCGATCAAGTCCACGATCCCCCGGAACTTGTCCTCGTTCCCGATCGGCAGCTGGATCGCCACGGGCCGGGCCCCGAGGCGCTCCCGGATCATGTCGATGCAGCGCCAGAAGTCGGCACCGGTCCGGTCGAGCTTGTTGATGAAGCAGATGCGGGGCACGCGATAGCGATCGGCCTGGCGCCAGACCGTCTCGGACTGGGGCTCTACGCCGGCCACGCCGTCGAAGACCACGACCGCGCCATCGAGCACGCGCAGGCTGCGCTCGACCTCTACCGTAAAGTCCACGTGCCCGGGCGTATCGATGATGTTGATTCGGTGATCGTCCCAGAAGCACGTAGTAGCCGCGGCAGTGATCGTGATGCCGCGCTCCTGCTCCTGGGGCATCCAGTCCATGGTGGCTGCGCCCTCATGGACCTCACCGATCTTGTAGATCTTCTTCGTATAGAAGAGGACCCGCTCGGTGACCGTGGTCTTCCCAGCGTCGATATGGGCGATGATTCCGATGTTCCGCGTCTTGGCGAGCGGAACCTGACGTGCCACGAGTCTCTCGTGCTCCCTAGCGGGTGTCTACCACTTGAAGTGGCTGAAGGCCCGGTTGGCCTCGGCCATTTTGTGCGTGTCCTCACGACGCTTGACTGCCGCGCCGAGGCCGTTCATGGCATCGACGAGCTCGGCGGCCAGCTTCTCCGACATGCTCTTGCCGTTGCGCTTGCGGGCGGCCTGGACGAGCCAGCGCACGCCGAGCGACATACGGCGATCGCCCCGGATCTCGACCGGGACCTGGTACGTGGCGCCACCGACGCGGCGCGGCTTGACCTCGATGATGGGTGTGGCGTTGCGCATCGCCGACTCGAGGACCTCTATGCCGGGCCGGCGGGCCTGAGCCTCGGCACGGGCCAGGGCCTCGCGCAGAATGCGCTCGGAGAGGTGACGCTTGCCATCGGTCATGAGCTTGGTCGCGAAGCGGCTGGAGAGGCGGGTGGATGGCGCGCCCTGGTACTTGTTCTTGCGGGCGACGGTCGGGCGGCGGGGCATCGCTACTTCTTGCCCTTCTGCTGAGGGGACTTCGCGCCGTACTTGGACCGGCCCTGCTTGCGATCCTTGACGCCGGCTGCGTCCAGGGTGCCCCGAATGATGTGGTACTTGACCGACGGCAGGTCCTTCACCCGGCCGCCGCGGACCAGAACCACGGAGTGTTCCTGGAGGTTGTGGCCGATCCCGGGGATGTAGGCCGTGACCTCCATCTGGTTCGTGAGACGGACGCGGGCGATCTTGCGGAGAGCCGAGTTCGGCTTCTTCGGCGTCATCGTGCGCACCTGCAGGCAGACGCCGCGCTTCTGAGGCGCACCGGGAACGGGCACCTGGCGCTGGCGAAGGCTGTTCCAGTTCTTGCGCATGGCCGGGGCCTTGATCTTACCGATCTTCGCCTGGCGGCCATGCCGCACGAGCTGGCTGATCGTCGGCACGGAGACGCTGCTCCTTTCGCTTCCTGCGGCTGCTTGGTCGTTGTCTGGTCAGCGATCCCGCCGTAGACACCTGGTCGCGCCCGGGTTGGGCCCCGGTGCGAGTCCGATCGACGGGAGCCTGCGCCGCCTCGGTGGCCTCCGGCGTCCGATGGGCCGCCACGGCGGCACCGGTCGCGACATGGAGGCGATCTGTCTGGCGCAAATCGCTTCGATGGTCTGGCGGGCCGCCGCGCCCCCGGCCGAGGCCGGTTTCGTGTTCGGTTTCCGCCTTCCGGATGGCTTCTCGACGAGTCGCGACTGGCGCATGCCAACCGCAGCTTCCGAGTGAAGCCACGAACGCGGAGTTTACCAGCGGCCTCGTACGCGCGTCAAACGAAAGAAGGCCGACAGAGGGGCGAAAGAAGGGGGCGTATGAGCGCGCGCCGTCGCCGTGGCATCGGTACTGGGCGACGCTTGCCGTTTGCGCATTCGTACGCGGCCCGCCGCGGGATGGGGCAGCCGCACCCGAGCGGCGAGCCGGCCACCTGGGGCAGGATTACTCGTTGGCCCCCGCGCGGTAGGTGAAGGCGCTGAAGGCGGTCGCGACCGCGAAGATCGCACACATGGCCGTGACCATCAGGTCCAGATGGAAGATGAGCGACAGCAGCGTACCCACGAGCAGCAGACAGGAGATGGATGCGAAGACAATCGACAGCGCCCTGGAAAGACCAGGCATGGATGCCCTCCTCTGAGTCACGGCCGATGGGACTTGTACGCTCGGCAGCGTAGCGCGACGTCCGTGCCGCCGCCGGTCCCCGGCGTAAGGGCGGGCGACCTGGGGCGACCAGCTGGCCCCCGGCACCGCGCAACCCGCCGCCACAAAGAAAGCGGGCGGCATCGCTGCCGCCCGCTGTGGTATCGCTTGGCCGGACCGCCTGGGCCGGATCGCTACTTCTCGTCCTTCTTCGCCTCGCCCGGAATCTCATCGAGGCCGGCGGTGTCGGGAAGGTCAGCTTCGCCACCGGACTCGCCGCCGAGCGCCTCGAGGAACGGGTTGACGAATTCGGTCTCGTCTCCCCCTTCTTCGCCGGTGCTGACCGCCAGGAGCGTCGCCAGGTCGGCCGTCTCCTCGGAAGGTAGAGCTCCGGCCTCCTCGAGGAACGGGTTGTACTCGTACTCCGGACCGCGCAGCCTCTCGAGCGACTCGCCGGCGAGCGCCTCCTCGGCGGCCCGGCGGGCACGCTCGCGAGCGGCGGCGATGTTGGCCGGCGCGCCCGTCCCGGCGGGGATGAGCTTGCCGATGATGACGTTCTCCTTGAGGCCGATCAGGTGGTCCTTGGCGCCGTTGATGGCCGCCTCGGTCAGCACCCGCGTCGTCTCCTGGAACGAGGCCGCTGCGAGGAAGCTGGAAGTGTTGAGGGACGCCTTCGTCACGCCGAGCAGGACCGTCTGGGCCGTGGCCGGCTCGCCGCCCTCGGCCAGGACCCGGTTGTTGACCTCCTCGAAGTCGAGGCGATCGGTCAGCTCGGTCGGCAGCAGATCGGTGTCGCCCGGCTGGTCGATGCGAACCTTGCGGAGCATCTGGCGGACGATGATCTCGATGTGCTTGTCGTTGATCGTGACGCCCTGGCTGCGGTAGACCTTCTGGACCTCCTTGACCAGGTAGCGCTGGACGGCGTCCTTGCCTCGCGTCTCCAGGTATTCCTGCGGGTTGATCGGGCCGTCCGTGATGGCGTCGCCGGCGCGGATCTCCTGGCCGTTCTCCACCATCAGCTTGGCGTTGTGGGGGATTCCGTAGTCGCGTTCGACCGTATCCTCAGAGCGCACCACCAGGGTATCGCCCTCGCGAACCAGGAAGCCCTTGGCGGGCGCCGTCACGTCGGACGACTTGTCGGCGCCGTCGGCGCGGGCGATGACCTGGCCGGACTCGACGATATCGCCGGGGGCGGCGAGCAGTTCCACGCCCGCCGGCAGGGCGACGTGGGTGTCGTACTGCTCGCGGCTCGTGACCTTGACGCGCGTTCCGGTATCGCCGCGGATGATCTCCACGATGCCGTCGATGTGGCTCATCTCGGCCTTGCCCTTGGGGACGCGGCCTTCGAAGAGCTCCTCGACTCGCGGCAGGCCGGCCGTGATGTCCAGGCCGGCGACGCCGCCCATGTGGAACGTCCGCATCGTCAGCTGCGTGCCCGGCTCGCCGATGGACTGGGCGGCGATGATGCCGACCGCCTCGCCGATTCCGACAAGCGTGCCCGTGGCCAGGTTGCGGCCGTAGCAAAGCCGGCAGACGCCGTGGCGTGCCTCGCACGAGAGCGGTGAGCGGACGAGGACCTCGTCGATCCCCGACTCGTCGATCGCAGACGCGATCGCTTCGGTGATCTCCTGGTTGCGCTCGATCAGCAGCTCGCCGGTCTCCGGGTGGAGCAGATCGGCAGCCGAGAGGCGACCGACCATTCGCTTCTGGTAGGCGCCCTTCTCGTTGCTGGCGATCTCGGCCGACTCGGCGCGGGTGATCCAGCTGCCTTCCTGGGTGCCGCAGTCTTCCTCGCGCGTGATCACGTCCTGGGCCACGTCCACCAGGCGCCGGGTCAGGTAGCCCGAGTCGGCGGTGCGGAGGGCGGTGTCGGCGAGGCCCTTGCGGGCACCGTGGGTCGAGATGAAGTATTCGAGGACCGTCATCCCCTCGCGGAAGTTGCTCCGCACGGGGACATCGATAATGCGGCCCGACGGGTCGGCCATGAGGCCGCGCATGCCGCCGAGCTGGCTGATCTGGCCCTTGTTGCCTCGGGCGCCGGAGTCCGCCATCATGCGGACCGAGCCGAAGGCGTCTAGGCCGTCCATCATCGCGGTCGAGAGGTCGTTCGTGGTCTTCTGCCAGACGTCGACGACCTGCTCGTAGCGCTCGTCGTCTGTGATGAGACCGCGCTGGAACTGGCGGTCGATCTGATCCACGGCCGTGTCCGCATCAGCCAGGCGCTTGGCCTTGTCCGGCGGGATCACGATGTCCGTGACGGCGATGGTCATCCCGCCACGCGTCGAGTACTCGAAGCCGACGGCCTTGATGCCGTCGACGACGTGGGCGGTCTCCTCGGGGCCGAGGACGCGGTAGCACTCGTCCACCAGGCGGCGCAGCTCCGTCCGCTTCATGTTCACGTTCTTGAAGCGGAGCCGATCCGGCACGATCTGGTTGAACAGGATCCTACCAACGGTGGTCTGCACCCGGCGCTCGACGGTCTCTCCGGCCTCCTCGTCCCAGGTCCGGACCATGGCCACAACCGGCTCGTGAAGGGTCACCTCGCGGAGCTGGTAGGTCAGGATCGCTTCGCTCTCACTGGAGAAGAGGCGCGGCTGCTTGCCCTCGGCGAGGGGCTTTTCCATGGTCAGGTAGAAGCACCCCAGGACCATGTCCTGCGTAGGCGCCACCACCGGGCTCCCGTCCGCCGGGGAGAGGAGGTTTGCGGTCGACAGCATGAGCGTCCGCGCCTCTTCCTGAGCCGCGGTCGAGAGCGGGACGTGAACGGCCATCTGATCGCCGTCGAAGTCGGCGTTGAAGGCGGTGCACACCAGGGGGTGGATCTGGATCGCGGAACCCTCGACCAGGACCGGCATGAAGGCCTGGATGCCGAGCCGGTGCAGCGTGGGGGCACGGTTCAGCAGAACCGGGTGGTCCTTGATGACCTCCTCCAGGACGTCCCAGACCTCTGGCCGGACGCGCTCGACGATGCGCTTGGCGCTTTTGATGTTGTGGGCGAAGCCCTTCTCGACGAGCAGTCGCATGACGAATGGCTTGAACAGCTCGAGCGCCATCTTCTTGGGCAGCCCGCACTGGTGGAGCTTGAGCTCCGGCCCGACCACGATGACCGAGCGGCCGGAGTAGTCCACGCGCTTGCCGAGCAGGTTCTGGCGGAACCGGCCCTGCTTGCCCTTGAGCATGTCCGACAGGCTCTTGAGGCGGTGGTTGCCGGTGCCGGCGATGGCCCGTCCGCGCCGGCCGTTGTCGATCAGCGCGTCGCAGGCCTCCTGGAGCATCCGCTTCTCGTTGCGAATGATGATCTCCGGGGCGCCGAGCTCGAGCAGTCGCTTGAGTCGGTTGTTGCGGTTGATCACGCGCCGGTAGAGGTCGTTCAGGTCCGAGGTCGCGAACCGGCCGCCGTCGAGCTGGACCATCGGCCGAAGATCCGGCGGGATGACCGGGATGACCGACAGGATCATCCACTCCGGCCGCGTGCCGGAGCGGCGGAAGGCCTCGATCAGGCGCAGCCGCTTGATGGCCTTCTTGCGGCGCTGGCCCGAGGTGGTCCGGACCTCGACGTGAAGCGAGCGCGCCAGTTCCTCGAGGTCCATCCGGCCAATGATGTCGCGGACCGCCTCGGCGCCCATTGCGGCGTGGAAGATGCGGCTACCGCGGCTGCCCGAGCCGTACCGCTCGTCCAGGTAGCGGAAGTCGTTTTCGGAGAGGGTCATGAGCGGCTTGATCGACTCGATCTCGTCGCGCTGCTTGCGGATCTCGTCCTTGGCGCCCTCGGCGTCGCGGCGCAGGCGTTCGCGCTCAGACTCGATCTCGGCGTCGTTGGCGAGCTGCAGGTCGGCCACCTTCTGGGCGACGCTCCGCTCCTCGTCCGCCTCGCGCGCCTGGATCTCGGCGGTGACCCGCTCCGTCTCGGCAGCCACGATCTTGCGGAGAGTGGCGGTGGCCTCCTTGCCGGCCGTGGCCCCGGCCGCGACGACGACCTCGCCCGTGATGGGAAAGGCGATCGCCTCGGCGGCAGCGCTCTTGCCGAGCGCCTTCAGGAGGTGCTCAACCTGCTGGGCAGCCTCGACTATCTCCTCGGTCCGGGTCGTGCGCTGCTGCTCGAGCTCGCCTTTGGTGGTCGCCAGAGCGGCATCGAGCTCGTCCTTCTGGCGGTGGAAGCGGCCCTTGAGCTCGTCTTCCAGGTCGCTCAGGCTACGGCCGCCCTTGCCTCCCCTGCCCTCGGCCTCGTCCTCGAGCGCGGCCAGGGCGCGTCGCCGAGCCTCCTCGTCCACGTGGGTGACGATGTACAGGGCGAAGTAGAGGATGCGCTCCAGGTTGCGCGGGCTGATGTCCAGCAGGATCCCCAGCCGCGATGGCGTGCCCTTGAAGTACCAGATGTGGCTGACGGGGCTGGCCAGCTGGATGTGGCCCATGCGCTCGCGGCGCACCTTGGACCGGGTGACTTCCACGCCGCACTTGTCGCAGATGATGCCCTTGTACCGGATCCGCTTGTACTTGCCGCAGTAGCACTCCCAGTCCTTGGTTGGACCGAAGATGCGCTCGTCGAAGAGCCCGTCCTTCTCCGGCTTGAGGGTGCGGTAGTTGATCGTCTCGGGCTTGGTGACCTCTCCGGACGACCAATCGCGGATCTGCTCCGGACTCGCGAGCGAGATCCGGATGGCGTTGAAGTTGTTGACCTCGAGCATTCCTCTCCTCCACGCCGCCGCCTGGCTCGGTGGCGTAGTTCGGACCGTGGATCGGCGGCGCCTGGCTGGCCGGTCACAGGCGACGCGTCATGCGTGCGGTTGGATCAGTCTTCGAACCCAGCGAGGTTGATGCCACCGAGATCCGGCATCGAATAGGTACCGGAGTCTTCGGCGAAGCGGATCTCTTCGTCGTTCTCGTTGAGGATCTCGACGTTGAGCCCGAGGCTTTGCAACTCCTTGATGAGCACCTTGAACGACTCGGGAACGCCGGGATGCTGTATCTCCTCGCCCTTGACGATCGCCTCGTAGGTCTGGACACGACCCATGACGTCGTCCGATTTGACCGTGAGCAGCTCCTGCAGGATGTTCGCCGCGCCGTAGGCCTCGAGCGCCCAGACCTCCATCTCCCCGAAGCGCTGGCCGCCGAACTGGGCCTTGCCGCCCAGAGGCTGCTGCGTGATGAGGCTGTAGGGTCCGGTCGAGCGGGCGTGGATCTTGTCCTCCACCAGATGGTGGAGCTTGAGCATGTAGATGTAGCCGACCGTGATCGGTCGGTCGAATGGCTCGCCGGACCGACCGTCGCGGACGACGATCTTGCCGTCTTCGGGCAGTCCTGCGTCGCGCAGCTCCTGCCGGATCTGCTCCTCCGAGGCGCCGTCGAAGACCGCCGTGGCGGCCTTCATCCCGCGCTCGTGGAGTGCCCAGCCGAGGTGTGTCTCAAGGATCTGGCCGATGTTCATTCGGCTCGGCACGCCCAGGGGGTTCAGCACGATGTCGACCGGAGTGCCGTCCGGCAAATAGGGCATGTCCTCGACCGGAAGAACCTTGGCGATGACGCCCTTGTTGCCGTGGCGGCCGGCCATCTTGTCGCCGACGCTTACCTTGCGCTTCTGAGCAACGGAGACTCGGACCAGGCGGTTGACGCCGGGCATGAGCTCGTCGCCTTCCTCGCGGCTGAAGATGCGGACGTCGACGACCTTGCCGCGCTCGCCGTGAGGCAGGCGGAGGGATGAGTCCTTCACCTCGCGGGCCTTCTCGCCGAAGATCGCCCGGAGCAGTCGCTCCTCGGCAGTCAGCTCGGTCTCGCCCTTTGGGGTGATCTTGCCGACCAGAATGTCACCCGGCTGGACCTCGGCGCCGATGTAGACGATGCCCTCCTCGTCCAGGTCCTTGAGCGACTCCTCGCCGACATTGGGAATGTCGCGGGTGATCTCTTCGGGCCCGAGCTTGGTGTCGCGGGATTCCAGCTCGTGCTTCTCGATGTGGATGCTGGTGAAGAAGTCCTCCTTGACGAGGCGCTCGCTGATGACGATCGCGTCCTCGTAGTTGCCGCCTTCCCAGCTCATGAACGCCACCAGGACGTTCCGGCCGAGGGCCAGCTCACCGTGGTCGGTGGAGCTGGAGTCGGCGATCGGATCGCCCTTCTCCAGGCGCATGCCCACGTCCACGATGGGGCGCTGGTTGATGCACGTCCCCTGGTTGGAGCGGACGTACTTCTGCAGCAGGTACTCGTCCAGCTCGCCGGTATCGGTCTCGATCTGGATGCGGTCGGCGGTAACACTCGTGACGACGCCGGGCCGGCGGGCGATCACGACCTGCCCCGAGTCCAGCGCGGAACGCCACTCCATGCCAGTGCCGACGATCGGCGCTTCCGGCTCCAGGAGCGGCACGGCCTGACGCTGCATGTTCGAGCCCATCAGGGCGCGGTTGGCGTCGTCGTGCTCGAGGAACGGGATGAGGGCCGTGGCCACGGAGACGACCTGCTTGGGCGAGACGTCCATGTACTCGATGGCGCTGGGTCTCGCCTCGGGGAACTGGTCTCGGTAGCGGCACGGGATTCGGTCGCGCACGAAGTGGCCTTCCGCGTCGAGGGCGGCGTTGGCCTGGGCGACGTGGTGCTCCTCCTCTTCGTCCGCGGCCAGGTACTCGATCTCCGAGGTGACCACCGGGCGAACCTGAAAGGCCTGCGCCTTCTGGCGCTTGAGCTCGGCGATCGCGGCGTCGTTGAACTTCGCGCCGGCCTTCAGGATGACCTTGCCATCCTTGCCGAGGAGGTCCACGCCGGCTTCGTGGCGCCGGATCTCGGGATCGTCCCAGGCGATCGTCCGCTTGACCTTGCGGTAGGGCGTCTCGATGAAGCCATAGCTGTTGATGCGGCCGTAGGTGGCCAGCGATCCGATCAAGCCGATGTTCGGGCCTTCCGGCGTCTCGATCGGGCAGATACGGCCGTAGTGGCTGTGGTGGACGTCGCGGACGTCGAAGCCGGCACGCTCACGGGAAAGTCCGCCGGGGCCCAGCGCCGAGAGGCGTCGCTTGCTGGTCAGCTCGGCCAGAGGGTTGGTCTGGTCCATGAACTGGCTGAGCTGGCTGCCGCCGAAGAACTCCTTCATCGCCGCCACCACGGGGCGGATGTTGATGAGGGCGTTCGGAGTTGCCTTGTCGATCTCCTGGATCGTCATGCGCTCGCGGACGACGCGCTCCATTCGGAGCAGGCCAACGCGGAAGGCGTTCTGGATGAGCTCGCCGTTGGCGCGAATGCGGCGGTTGCCGAGGTGGTCGATGTCGTCCGGCGCGCCCAGGCCGCGGTTCAGCTCGATCAGGTGGCCGACGATCGCCGCGATGTCTTCACGAGTGATGATCCGCTCCTCGCGGTTCAGCTCGATCCCCATCCGCTCGGCCACCGGGGCCAGCTTCTTGTTGAACTTGTACCGGCCGACGCGACCGAGGTCGTAGCGGCGGAAGTTGAAGAAGAGGCTCTCGACCAGCTGGCGGGCGTTGTCGCCGGTCGGCGGGTCGCCCGGCCGCAGCTTCTTGTAGACCTCGATCAGGGCGTCCTGCTGGGTCTTGGTCAGGTCCTTGTCCAGCGTCGAGGCAATGTACTGATGTTCCGGGTCGCTATCGACAGTGGCGAAGATGGCGCTTATCTCGTCGTTGCTCTCGTAGCCCACGGCTCGCAGCAGGGTCGTCGCGGCGATCTTGCGCT
The DNA here is from genome assembly GCA_049520815.1 of Candidatus Limnocylindrales bacterium. Lineage (GTDB taxonomy): Bacteria > Chloroflexota > Limnocylindria > Limnocylindrales > CSP1-4 > Fen-1039. The sequence goes on along the minus strand of JBEKPL010000061.1, from coordinate 4,565 downwards.
TGCGGTCAACCTTGACCGACAAGAGGTCCTTGTTGCTCGTCTCGAACTCGAGCCAGGCGCCGCGGTTCGGGATCACCTTGGCCGAGAAGAGCGTCCGGCCGCTCGTCGGATCCTCCAGAGCGCTGTAGTAGACGCCCGGCGAGCGCACGAGCTGGCTGACGACGACGCGCTCGGCGCCGTTGATGATGAACGTCCCCTGGTCCGTCATGAACGGGAAGTCGCCCATGTAGACCCGCTGGCGCTGGATCTCGCCGGTCTCCTTGATGAGGAGCTCGACGTTCACGTAGAGGGGCCGGCTGAAGGTCAGGTCCTTGGTCCGGCATTCGAGCTCGGCGTACTTGGGCGCGCCGAACTCGTAGTCCAGGAAGTGGAGCTCCATCACCTTGCCGGTGAAGTCCTTGATCGGGCTGATCTCGTCGAACAGCTCCCTCAACCCCTTCTCCACGAACCAGTCGAACGAGCTGAGCTGCAGCTCGATCAGGTTGGGGATCTCGAGGACCTCGGGGATTCGCGCATACCGCCGGCGGGGCGCGATCGCGGAAGCGCGAGAGGACTCAGCGACAGACAGCATGAATCGCTCCTTGACGGAGGAGAAGGGGGAGGGCCGCGCTCACAGAAGGAGTAGGATACCGCGCTCTCGGCCGGTGTCAAGCGGGCGCATCTGTAGAACCCCGACCGTCGGCCGCCATCCGGACGGCAACCGCGTGGAGCGGGTCTCCCCGCCCCACCGCATCCGGAGACCAGTCTACTTGATCTCGACCTTCGCGCCCACCTCTTCGAGCGCGCCCTTGATCTTCGCGGCCTCGTCCTTGTTGACGCCTTCCTTGACCGGCTTCGGGGAGCCGTCGACGAGGTCCTTGGCCTCCTTGAGGCCGAGCCCGGTGAGCTCCCGAACGACCTTGATGACCGGGATCTTGTTCGGGCCAATGTCCGACAGGATCGCGGTGAACTCGGTCTGCTCCTCCTCGGCAGCGGCGGACGCGGCGGGGGCGGCGGGGGCGGCGCCGACTGCCGCGACGGCCATCGGGGCGGCAGCGGTAACGCCGAACTTGTCCTCGAAGGCCTTCTTGAAGTCGGCGAGCTCGAGAACGGTCATCGACGCAAAGGCGTCGAGCAGTTGGTCCTGGGTCAACTTTGCCATTTGGTCGGTTGCTCCTTCGTGCTCGGGCCGTTCCGGCCCGAGCTGGTTGTCTCGGTTGGGGCGCCGCTCAGGCGGCCTGCTTGTCGGCGAGGGCCCGGACCAGTCCGGCAATGTCCCGAAGCGGGGCATCGAAGAGACCGGCCACGGTCGCCATCGGCGCGGCGATAGTGCCGGCGACCTGGGCCAGGAGAACGTCGCGACCCGGAAGCCCGGCGAGACGGGTGACGCCTTCGGCATCGACCACTCGATCGCCAAGCACCGCTCCGGTGACCTTGACCACGCGGAATGGCCGGAACGCGTCGAGGATCGCCTTCGCGGCAGCCCCTTCGTCGCCCTTGACGAAGGCGACGGCGGTGGGACCTTCGAGCAGGATGCCAAGGGCTTCCGACCCGGCCTCTCGCGCCGCTATCTTCATCAACCGGTTCTTGACGACGTGGTACGTGATGCCCTGCTTGCGCAGGTTTCGACGGATCTCGCCGATCTCGGAGACCTTGAGGCCGCGGTATTCGGAGACGATCATCACCGTCGCCGACCGAGCTTCTTCGGTCAGCTCGGCGATCGTCTCACGCTTGGCCTCGGTGGGCATGGATACCTCCTTGGACTGCTGCGCGCAGCCGGCGCGCGGCGGTGGGCCGGTCGGGCCGGGCCACGGCACCGACCAAAACGCCCCTGCGACGGCCTATCGCCACAGGGGCGCTCCCACCCACGCGGATGGAGGCTTGGTCCCTGCCTCGGCATGCCCGCCGGCGTTTCGGCTGGCGAATTGAGCCTGGCGCCGCCAGCTGCCGATCACTCGGCCGTTGCGCGGCGTCGCGGACGCATGCTGTCTGCGGCGGTCCGTCGTATTCGATTGGTGGCGTCGGGCGCCTGCGCGGCGCTTCGCCGCCTGGCTGGGTCCGCGTCGCCACGGCCCGGCCTCATATGTTGGACGGCGTCAGGACGCCGCGGCGACCGCGAGAACGGCCGGGATGTCGACCCTTATTCCGGGCCCCATGGTCGGGACGATGGTCAGCGTCCGCAGGTACTGACCCTTGGCGCCTGTCGGACGGGCACGGTTTATGGCGTCCAGCAGGGCAGCCAGGTTGTCGACGAGCTGTTGGGCCTCGAAGCTCGCCTTGCCGAACGGGACATGGATGATACCGCCCTTGTCCACCTTGAACTCGACCCGGCCGGACTTGACCTCATTGATGGCCCGCTCGAGGTCGAAGGTGATCGTCCCGGACTTGGGGTTCGGCATGAGGCCCTTGCGGCCGAGGATGCGGCCGAGGCGTCCGACCATGCCCATCACATCCGGGGCGGCGAGAGCCACGTCAAAGTCGGTCCAGCCGGCCTCGATCTTCTTGACGAGATCCTCGGCGCCAACCTCGTCGGCTCCGGCGCGCAGCGCCTCGGCGGCCTTGTCGCCCTGGGCGAAGACGACGACGCGGATCTTCTTGCCCGTGCCGTGCGGCAGCACGACCGTGCCGCGGACCATCTGGTCGGCATGGCGAGGGTCTACGCCAAGGCGCAGGTGCGCCTCCACGCTGGCATCGAAGCCAGCGTAGCTGGTCTTGCGGGCAAGCTCGGCGGCCTCGGCCGGGCCGTAGAGCTTGGTCCGGTCCACGAGCTTCGCCGCTTCCTGATACTTCTTGCCGCGTTCGGCCATCTCGATCTCCTTCCATCGGTCCTGCCCGGCGAAGCCGGCTCTCGACCTCCCCCTGGCGCGGGGTGAACGTCCGGCTTCGCGTGGCCGGAGCGCGTGGCCGCCGACTCGCGATCGGCCGCCGCCGGGTCAGCCTCTCGGCCGGCCCGCAAGTGAAGCTATCCCACCACCTCGATGCCCATGCTCCTGGCAGTGCCCTCGACCTGAGCCATGGCGGCGTCGATGTCGTTGGCGTTCAGGTCTACGAGTTTGATCGTGGCGATTTCACGGATCTGGTCGCGGGTCACCTGGCCGACGTTCTCGCGCCCGGCGGTGGCCGCTCCCTTCTCGATCCCGGCTGCTTTGCGGAGGAGATCCGGGGCGGGCGGGGTCTTGAGGACGAAGGTGAACGAGCGATCCTCGAAGATCGTGATCTGGGCCGGGATCACCTGACCCACCTTGTCGGCGGTCTTCTCGTTGTACGACTTGGTGAACTCGACGATGTTGACGCCGTGAGGGCCGAGTGCCGTGCCGACGGGCGGCGCCGGGGTCGCCTTGCCGGCGTCGAGCTGGAGCGTGAGGACGATGCGGATCTTCTTGGCCACGGACCTTCGGCTTCCTTTCGCTTACAGCTTCTCGACCTGGAGGAAGTCGAGCTCGACCGGGGTTTCGCGGCCGAAGATGCTGACCAGCACCTTGACTTTGTTGCGCTCTGGGTTGACCTCGTCCACCGTGCCGATGAACTCGGCGAATGGGCCGTCGGTGACGCGGACGTTCTGGCCCTTGGTGAAAGCGACGCGGTAGCGGGGCGTCTCCACGCCCATCTGCCGCAGGATCTGCTTGACCTCGGTCTCGTCGAGAGGGATCGGTTCGCTCCGGACGCCCGGGATGTTGCCGCCCCCTACGAAGCTCGTGACGCCAGGCGTGTTGCGGACCACGTACCACGAGTCCGGGTCGAGGATCATCTCAACCAGCACGTAGCCGGGGTACACCTTCTTCTGCACCGTATGGCGCTGGCCCTGGCGGATCTCGATCTCATCCTCCATCGGCACGAGGACCTGGAAGATCTTGTCGTCCATGCCCATCGACTCGATGCGGTGCTCGAGGTTCGCCTTGACCTTGTTCTCGTAACCCGAGTACGTATGAATGACGTACCAGCGCTTTTCGGGCGGCCGAACGATCTCGCCGGCCTGCTCCGTCTTCATGCTGGAGATCACCCGGCCTTGATGGCCTTGGCGATGAAGCCAAAGGCGTAGTCGAAGATCGAGATATAGATGCTGATAGCCGTGCTGACGGCCAGAACCACGACTGTGAGGTTCCGAGCCTGCTTCGGCGTTGGCCAGTTGACCTTCTGCAGTTCTTGCCACGAGTCTTGAACGAAGCGCTGGATGCGCGACACGGCAGTTTCTCTAGCTATCGGAGTTGGACTTGGCTGGCAGGCGCCGCGGGACTCGAACCCACAACCGCTGGTTTTGGAGACCAGTGCTCTACCAATTGAGCTAGGCGCCTGCGGAATCCGCTACTTGGCCTCGCGGTGCAGGGTGTGGCGGCGTTCTCGAGGGCAGTACTTGCGGAGCTCGAGTCGGCCTGGATCGTTCTTCTTGCTCTTGCGGGTCGTATACGTCCTCGTCTTGCATTCGGTGCAGGCGAGCTGAATGATCGGACGAGCGTCGACTTTGGCCATCGGCTACTCGGCGATTGAGGTGATGGCCCCGGCGCCGACGGTGCGGCCACCCTCGCGGATGGCGAAGCGCTGGCCGACTTCGAGGGCGATGGGGGTGATGAGCTCGACGGTCATGTCGA
>JBEKPL010000060.1:0-16425 GCA_049520815.1 Candidatus Limnocylindrales bacterium | reverse complement strand
ATCGCCGGCGAGATCGACGCAGGACAGGTTAGCGCCGGTCGGTGCCGGTGTCCCTCAGCTAGCGCTCTCGAGGGCCGGCCGGACCTCCTTCGCCAGGCGGACCGCCGACTCTTCGTCGTAGGGAGCCGGGTGGCCAACGATCAGGTGCCGGTAGCCGATGCCGAGGTACGGCGCTAGCATCTCGGCGACCTCCTCGGGGGTGCCCACAGGTTGGTCTTGCCAGAGCTGTGCGACGCGGTTGACCTCGAACAGCCGCCGATAGATCCGTTCAGCCTCGGCGTGAGAGTCACGGATCACGACGACTCCGACACCCACGGTGCGCTCTATCTCGCTCGGGTCGCGGCCCACGGCCTCGCAGTGGCGGAGCAGGATCTCCTCCTTGTGCTTGACGGTCTCGAAGCCGTCACCCAGGTTGTTGGCGTCCGCGTACTGCGCCACGAGCTTGAGCGTCACGTGCTCGCCCCCGCCCCCGATCAGGATGGGGAGTCGCGGCCCGAGCGGCGCCGGATCGTTGCGAACGTGGACCGCGCGGTAGTGCGGGCCCGCGGCCGTGGGCTCCTCCCCGTGGAGCATGCCGCGCATCAGCGGCAGGGCCTCGGCCAGCCATCGCAGGCGCTCCGGTATCCCGGACCCGAATTCGACACCGAAGTCGCCCGCTTCGTTCTCGTTCCAGGCCGCGCCGATGCCCAGGTAGGCCCGCCCACCGCTGATGTGGTCGAGGGTTGTCGCCATCTTGGCGACCAGGGCCGGGTTGCGGAATGGGTTCGCGCCGACCATCAGACCCACGTGGATCTGCTTCGTCGCCGCGGCCCAGGCCGTGATCGTCAGCCAGCCCTCGTAGAACGGTCCGTGAGGGTCGCCGACGATCGGGTAGAGGTGGTCCCAGGCCCACAGGCTGTCGTAGCCGAGCTCGTCGGCTCGAACGCCCGCCTCGTGGAGAGATGGCCAGTCAGTGTACTGGTTCCAGCAGAGCAGTCCGAGCTTGACCTGGGGCATGCCGCTCCTCCTCCTCTTTGCTCAGGCCGTCAGTCCCGGCAGAACCTCGCGGCCGAACACGTCGATCCAGGCCTCCTGGTTGCGGCCGACGTTGTGGAGGTAGATCTGGTCGAAGCCCATGTCCAGGAACTTCTGGATCTCCCGGCGGTGAGTCTCCGGGTCGGCCGACATCAGCATGCGTCCCGTGAAGTCCTCGGGCCGGACCAGCTTCGCCATCTGCTCGAAGTCGCCCGGAGAGCGAATGTCCTGCTTGGGAAACCGCATCCCGCCGTTCGGCCAATCGGAGACGGCGTTCGCGATTGCCTGCGCATCCGTCTCGGCCCAGGAGAGGTGGAGCTGCAGGATCTTCGGCATCGACGCGGGGTCCTTGCCCGCTTGCCGGGCGCCCTCCTCGAACTTGCCGAAGACCATCTCGATCTTCTCCTCCGGTGCGCCCACGGTGATGATGCCGTCCGCTTGCTGGCCGGTCCGCTTAGCGGTGATCGGTCCGGCCGTGGCGACATAGATGGGCGGCGCCTTCTCCGGAAGCGTCCAGAGGCGACACGTCTCCATCCTGAAGAACCGGCCGTCGTGCTTGACATCCTTGCCGCTGAAGAGCTTGGAGATGATCTCGATGGCCTCGAACATGCGGTTGATCCGCTCCGGGGCCTCGGGCCAGTAACCGGCCACGACATGCTCGTTGAGGGCCTCACCTGAGCCCAGACCCAGCCACGTTCGCCCCGGGTACATGACCTCTAGCGTGGCAGCGGCCTGGGCGACGATGGCCGGGTGCATCCGGAAGGACGGGCACGTGACACCCGGGCCCAGGTCGCCCTTCGTGCGGGCGCCGGCTGCCGCCAGCACCTCCCAGACGAACGACGCCTGTCCCTGCTGGGGTGTCCAGGGCTGGAAATGGTCCGCGGCCATGATGCCCGAGAAGCCGGCCGCCTCTGCCCGAGCGCAGAGGTCGAGGATCTCGCTCGGCCCAAACTGCTCGAGCATCGCCGCGTAGCCGATCTTCGCCTTGGCCATCTGTGCCTCCCTGGTTGCCGCCGTCAGGCTAGCCGCCCGATAGACGCTCGAAGATCTTCGCCGGTCGAAGCCGAAACGTCACTCGTCGCTCCTTCGCGAAGCCCGCGATCGTGGCTGCGGCGATCTCCGCGTTGGGCTGGTAACGATGGGCCAGGGCCGCGATGACTGCCTGGCCGCGCTCGGGGTCGTCGTCGACTTCGACCTCGCCGCGCAGATCGACGTAGTCGTAGCCATCCACCACGATGAGCGATACCCGCCGGTCGCGCAGCAGGTTCGCCGGCCAGTGGCGGCCGAGACGGCTGTTGAAGACGATCGTGTCGCCATCGACCAGGTACCAGATGACGGCCTGGATCGGGCTGCCGTCGGGATTGAGACACGACACCACGCCGAAGCGCGGCGGCTCGAGGAAGCGCCGCGCCTCTGCAGACAGCGTCTGAAGCCGGGAATCGGTCATGTGAGCGTCGGGGGCGACCATCTGTTTCGTCTGCGGCTGTCGTCGATCGTGGGTCGGCTGGATGGTAGCGCCGAAAGGCGCGCCTTGCCGCGGTCCGCCCCTGCCCGTACGCCTAGATCGCGAGCGTCAGATCGTCGACGTCGGCAAGGCGCGGCGGCTGCACGGGCGTCAATGAGGACCGGCCGAGCAGGTAGCCTTGGCCGAAGTCGACTTCGCGTTCCTGGAGCGCCACCAGGTCGCGGCGGTTCTCGATACCCTCCGCGATCACATGCGCGCCGATGCGCCGGCTGAACGAAACGAAGGCCTCGACCAGCGCCTTCTTGGCCTCGGCGTCCTGATCGCCGATCCCAGAGACGATCTCGCGGTCGATCTTGATGATCGAAGGCTCGAGGGCGGCGATGACCGTGAAGCTTGCGTAGCCTGCGCCCGCGTCGTCGATCGCAAAGCCGAAACCGACGCGGCGCAGGGCCTGGACGTGCCTCTTGAGGCGAGGCACGTCATGGATGGCCTGCTGCTCGGTGCACTCGACGATGATCTGGTGCGGCGACAGGCCGGCGGCCTGCACCAGATCGGCAAACGCCTCGGCCTCGAACGAGGGCGCCAGCAGGCTCGTTGGCAGGAGGTTCACTCCGAACCGCATGCGTCTTCCGGCAGGGCCCGGCTCGACCACCTGGGCGATGCGAGCGAGGGTGACGTCGATGACGAACGTGTCGAGGTCAAGCGGGTGATTCGCCTCGAGCGCCGCGCGCACGACGTCCGAGATGGTCGCAGATCCCATTCCGGGGCTCAGGCGGAACAGGCACTCCCACTCGTTCGCCTTGAGTGTCCCCAGGTCCACGATCGGCTGAAACTCGACGTGGTGCTCCTGGCAGGCGAAGAAGAGCCACAGGATCTTGCGGCTGGCGATCTCCGGCGTTTCCCCCATGCCGATCCGATCGCCCAATCCCGAAGTCTGGATCGCGTGCCCGAGTGCAATCATGTAACGCTCGGCCAGGGGCTCGGCTGGGTCCACGTCGGCCAGACCGCACGCCGCGTCCTCCGAGATCCGCGACACGAACTCGTCGGTGAGCTCGTTGGCAGGGGCGATGAGACACCAGCCCGAGTTCGCCAGCTCGATGACTCGAGCCGCCGGCAGATGCTGGGTCACCCGGGTCACGATCCGACTCTCGCGGGTCCAAAGAAGCCGCTCGACCGCTCCCCGCCGAACCCTGACGAACCGCACGCTGGTTCCTCGCTCTCCATTGCCTCTCGAGGTGGGCACCTCGGCCGGGAGACGGGACCGGCCACTCCGAGAGCCAACGAGTCTCATTACTTTTGGCGCAACCCCGGGCTGCTCCCAGCCCCCAACGGTACCGGCTTACCGTGTGATACCGGTACCATACGATGGATTCCAGCCGCGGAACACATCGTGTGTGTATATGTATCCCAGGTTCTCCACAGTTTGTCCACACCATACCCCACGAATCATGTCCCGACCCGTCTGGACCCCAAGGCGCGAGCATGTCGATTCCGTTGCCTTAGGTCGACGCATCCACCATTTGTCAATACGCACCTAGTCCAACCGGCGTGTGCGACCGGCCCCCCGGCAGAACGGAACGCGGCACACCCGGGCGCGGCAGTTAGGCGGGCGCCGCAGCCCGTAGAATCTGGTTCGGGCTCGCGTCGGCGGGCCCGCCTGCCGGGCACCCCGCCGGCCAGCAGCCCATCGAGCAGGAGAGCCCATGCCTCAGATCATCCTCCGGGCCGAGTCCGAGGATTACGCCCCTGTCGTCCTTCTGCCCGGTGACCCCAACCGCGCCACCTGGATCGCCGAGAAGCTCGACGGCGGACCAGGCGCCGCTCGCCAGGTCAACTCCCATCGCGGTCTGCTCGGCTACACCGGCACGTTCAAGGGCGTGCCCGTTAGCGTCCAGACCAGCGGCATGGGCGCACCCAGCATGGCCATCGTCGTGGAGGAGCTGCTGCGCCTGGGAGCCAGGCGCCTGATCCGGGTCGGCACGTGCGGTGGCATCGGGCGCGGCATCAAGACCGGCGAGATCGTCATCGCCACGGCCGCGGCGCCGGTCGACGGTGCCACTCGCACTTATCTTCACGGCGAGTCATACGCGCCAACCGCCGATTTCGGCCTGGTCCGCGCCCTGGTCGAGATGGCCGAGAAGCGCGGCCAGAAGCCGCACGTCGGGCAGGTCGCGACCGTCGACGTCTTCTACAACCCGGATTCGGACTACTTCTCCAGGTGGCGCAGCCGCGGCATCCTCGCCTTCGACATGGAGACGTCCGTGCTGTACTACCTGGCAGCCCGAGCTGCTGCGGCGGGAGCGGACGTCGCCGCAGCCACGATCCTGACCGTCAGCGACGTCCTCTCCGAGGAGGCGACCTCCGAGGAGTCGTACCTGCCGCTCGACGAGCTGAACCGGGCCATCGAGCCGACCATCGAGATCGCCCTCGAAGCGGGGACCGCGAGCTGATGGGATCCGGCCCGGCTCCGCGCTCGTGGATGGATCCGAGCCGGTTCGGCCGGTCTTCGGCCTTCGGACCCGAGCTCGAGCTGGCCATCGACCTGGCTCACCAGGCCGGCCGAATCCAGATGGAGCGATACGAGCGCCTCGAGCGGATCCAGGCGAAAGGGCCGCGCGACGTCGTGACCGAGGTGGACCACCTCTGCGAGGGCCTGATCATGCGCGCCGTCAGGGAGCGCTATCCGAACGACCACTTCTATGCCGAGGAGATCGGCGAGGTGGCTGCCGCTGGCGACGTGAAGTCCGGGCGGGTCTGGATCGTCGATCCCCTGGATGGCACGGTGAACTACGCCAACGGCATCCCCTTCTTCTGCGTTTCGATCGCGCTTGCGGCCGAGGGTCGACCGGTCGTCGGCGTCGTGTACGATCCGAGTCGCGACGAGACGTTCACCGGCGCCATCGACGGACCGTCGCTGCGCAACGGCGAGCCGATTCGCGTCGGCGACAAGGAGCTGCTCGCGGACCTCGTCGTTACCCTGGCCGTCGGTGGGCGCGGAAACGTGCGCAAGCGGCGCGATGCTCTCAAGAGCATTCGCGCTCACCGGTCGATGGGCTCGTCGGCGCTGACGCTCGCCTACGTCGCCTGCGGCCGCTTCGATGTCTATGCCCAGAGTGCCGGTCTCTCGGCCTGGGACGTAGCCGCCGCCGGGCTCATCGCCGAGCGGGCCGGGGCGGTGGTCTCGAGCCTCGAAGGGAGACCCTGGTTCGACCTGGCCTACCCGGCCAGGAAGTGGTCGTGTCTGGCGGCCTCGCCGCTCCACCACGCGACAATGCTGGCGATGCTCAGGTAGCGCCTTCCGTCCCCGCGTGGACGAGCGAGGGCTTACGTGGTAGGGCCCCGCTAGTCCCGCCAGAGGTGCGGCCGTTTGGACAGGCGCGGCTGACCCAGCTCCTCGCACAGCGCCTCGAAGACGCCGCGACGCGCCCCGAGCCAGCGCAGCTCGCGTGGTTCCTTTTCGGGCAGTGGCACGTCCGTCCGCAGTGTCGCGAGACGCCGGTACAGCAGCGCGTCTGGCCAGTCCGCCCTCAGCGTGGCGTTGAGGCCGCTCGCTGCCCGAACGTCCACGTGCCAGTCTCCGACGGCCGCGGGGATCGCCTCAAGGTGGGCGAAGCGAGCCAGGACGGCGGCGGCGGAGCGGGCGCCCCAGCCGGTCAGGCCCGGGAAGCCATCGGCCGAATCCCCGACGAGGGCCAGGTAGTCGGGGATCGACTCGGGCGGCACGCCCCACTTCTCGCGCACGCCGGCGGCGTCGATGGTTCGCCCGCGGCGCCGGTCCAGCAGGACGACGTGGTCGTCACTGACGCACTGAGCCAGGTCCTTGTCTGGCGTACAGATCCAGATCCGTTCCACGTCCCGTTGTCCCGCCCATCGGGCTGCTGCCGTGGCCAGGGCGTCGTCCGCCTCGAACTCGACCATCGGCCAGACGACCAGGCCCAGCGCCTCCATCGCCCGCTCGGCCAGCGGGAACTGGGCCAGTAGCTCGGCCGGCACGCCGGCCTCGGTCTTGTAGCCGGGGTACAGCTCGTTGCGGAACGATCGGATGACGTGGTCCGTGGCGCAGCCCACGTGCGTGGCTCCCTCATCCCGCAGCAGCGCCAGCAGGGTGTAGAGCAGTCCCACGACCGCTCCGACGTCGCGCCCGTCCCGGGCCCTCGCCGCCGGCCGGGGTGAGTAGTGAGCCCGGAACAGCTCGTATGTGGCGTCGACGAGATGTAGCTCCATGTTGACCCAGAGCTCCTATCAGCGGTGCGGCCACAGGCCGGCGGTGCGGCCACAGGCCGGCGGTGCGGCCACAGGCCGGCGGTGCGGCCACAGGCCGGCGGCGGCCGGTGCGGCCACAGGCCGGGCGCGGCCTCAGCCCGTCGCCGGGCTCTTGCCGACGAGCACGACGCCCGCCGTCTCGAGCTCGTCCAGCGCCCGCTCTCCATCGCCCGGTTCGAGGTCCACGGCTCGCACCCCGTCCAGCAACACGGCGGTCTCGTAGCCGAGGCGCACGCCGTCGAGGGCGGTGGCCTTGACGCAATAGTCCGTGGCCAGGCCGACCACGACCAACCGCCTGGCACCGCCCCGGGCGATCGTCGCATCAAGCTCGGTGGGGATCGGGAGGCCACCCGCGGGGTTGCGCATCGAGAAGCCCGAGTACCCGTCCTCGCCCGCTGTTCCCTTACGGACGATCGGGCCGCGGACCGACAGCGCGGGGTGGAGTCCGGCACCCCAGGTTTCCCGAACGCAGTGGACGGGCCAGATGCCGCCGTCCTGGGCGAAGTGAGGCGTATGTGGCGGGTGCCAGTCCTGCGTGTAGACGACCGCGGCGCCGGCCTCGAGTGCCCGTTCGATCTCCACGTTCACCAGCGGGACGACCTCTGATCCGCCGTGAACGGAGAGGCTGCCCGAGGGGTCGGCGAAGTCGTTCTGCAGGTCGACGACGACCAGAGCCACCTGCGAGTCGTACCGGCTATCGGGATCGTCGATGGCCCAGGGCCCACCTCGCGGCGGCCTCCGACTGCCTGACATTGCCCGGGATTCCTCCACTTGCGGTTCATCTGAGCACGGCCTTCGTCCCACGGCTTTGTACGCGATGCGAGGCTGGGGCGCAAGCAGCGGCGATCGCGTCCGGGAGGCAATTGCGACGTTCCGCGTCCGATCGGCTACGCTGCAATCCGGTCGTCCCCGGCCACGCCCGTTGCTGCGTCCGGCCCGATCCCGGAGAACCCTCAGGATCGATGTATTTCGACGAGTTCAAGCACCAGCTGCCCGACATCGACCCGTCCGAGACCCAGGAGTGGCTGGATGCGCTCGACCAGATCCACCGCCAGGAAGGGGACGAGCGCGCCCGCTTCGTCCTGTACAAGCTGCTCAAGCGCGCTCGCCAGCTGCATATCGGTCTGCCGCCGCTGACCCAGACGCGGTACATCAACACCATCAGCCCCGAGCAGGAGCCGTTCTTCCCGGGCGACGAGGAGATCGAGCGCCGGATCAGGCGGCTCATCAGATGGAACGCGGTGGCGATGGTTCTCCGGGCCAACAACCGGGCGCCCGGACTCGGAGGCCACCTCGCCACCTACGCCAGCGCGGCGACCCTGTATGAGGTCGGGTTCAACCACTTCTTCCGCGGCAAGGACGACGGCGGCGCCGGCGACCAGATCTTCTTCCAGGGGCACGCGGCGCCCGGGATCTACGCCCGCGCCTTTCTGGAGGGGCGCCTCACAGAGGAGAACCTGGACCACTTCCGCCAGGAGGCGCTCTCACCGGACGGGCTGCCGAGCTACCCGCATCCCCGGACGATGCCCGACTTCTGGGAGTTTCCGACCGTCTCCATGGGCCTCGGTCCCATCGCGGCTATCTACCAGGCTCGGCTCAACCGCTACCTGGCGAACCGGGGTTTGGCCGACACCTCCGCCAGCCGGGTATGGGCGTTCGCGGGCGACGGCGAGATGGACGAGCCCGAATCCGTCACGGCTCTGTCGCTTGCGGCTCGTGAAGGCCTCGACAACCTGATCTTCGTGGTCAACTGCAACCTCCAGCGTCTCGACGGCCCGGTCCGCGGCAACGGCAAGATCATCCAGGAGCTGGAGGGGCTCTTCCGCGGCGCAGGCTGGAACGTGATCAAGGTGATCTGGGGTCGCGAGTGGGACGACCTGCTGGCCCGCGACGTGGATGGGCTGCTCGTCAACAAGATGAACGAGACCCCCGACGGCGAGTTCCAGAAGTTCTCCGTGGCCGGCGGCGCGTACATCCGAGAGCATTTCTTCGGCCCCGACCAGCGGCTGCGGCGTCTCGTCGAGAATCTCTCAGACGATGAGCTGGCCCGATTGCGGCGAGGCGGCCACGACTACCGAAAGGTCTACGCCGCGTACCGCGCCGCCACCGAATACCGGGGCGGACCGACCGTGGTGCTGGCCAAGACGATCAAGGGCTGGGCCCTTGGCCCCGGCGTGGAGGCTCGCAATATCACCCACCAGGCCAAGAAGCTCTCCGAGGCGGAGCTGCGCGTCTTCCGCGATCGCCTCCAGCTGCCCATCCCGGATTCGAAGCTCAAGGATGCGCCCTACTACCACCCTGGCCCCGACTCGGACGAGGTCCGGTACATGCTGGACCGGCGCCATGCCCTGGTCGGCTCCGTCCCGAAGCGCGTGGTACGGGCTCAACCGTTGCCCGCCCCGCGCCCGGAGGTAGACGTCGAGTTCGCTGCAGGCTCCGAGGTGGCGGTCAGCACGACCATGGCCTTCGGCCGGCTGCTGCGGAATCTCATCCGCGACCCGCAGATCGGATCGCATGTGGTGCCTATCGTCCCGGACGAGGCGCGCACCTTCGGCCTGGACCCGCTGTTCAAGGAGGTAGGGATCTACGCCGCGCTGGGTCAGCGCTACGAGCCCGTGGACTCGGACCTGGTCTTGAGCTACCGCGAGGCCAAGGACGGTCAGGTCCTGGAGGAGGGGATCACCGAGGCCGGGGCGGTGGCCTCGCTGCAGGTCGCGGCGACGTCATATGCGACTCACGGCGTGCCCCTGATCCCCTTCTACATCTTCTACTCGATGTTCGGCTTCCAGCGGACCGGCGACCAGTTCTGGGCTCTGGCCGACGAGCGTGGCCGCGGCTTCGTGATGGGGGCCACGGCCGGACGGACGACCCTCATGGGCGAGGGCCTTCAGCACGACGACGGGCATTCGCACGTGCTCGCCTCGGTCATCCCCAACATTCGAGCCTACGACCCGGCCTACGCCTACGAGCTGGCCGCGATCGTGCGCGAGGGGATAGACCGGATGTTCGCGAAGGGCGAGGACGTGTACTACTACATCACGCTCTACAACGAGAACTACGCCATGCCCAGGCGGCCCGACGGCCTGACCGATCAGCAGATCGTCGGCGGCATCTACCGGCTTCTGGCCGCGCCGGATCTGGGCCGGACGGCTGGGGCAAGGGTGGCCCCGCGAGGTGCGGCCCCCGGGTCGAAGGCCGGGGCGCGAGGCGGACCGCCGGTCCGGCTCGTGGGCAGCGGCTCCATCCTCCAACAGGTCGTGGCGGCGCGGCAGATCCTTGCCGAGCGAGGCATCGCGGCCGAGGTGTACAGCGCCACATCGTTCCAGCAGCTCCGGGCGGACGGTCTGGCCGCAGATCGATGGAACCGCCTGCACCCCGGGGAACAGGCGCGCATCCCGCACGTCGCCAGTGCGCTGCCCGCAGACGGAGGTCCGATCGTGATTGCGACCGACTGGATTCGGGCCTACCCGGATCTAGTGGCCCCGTGGCTGCCGGCCTGTCGACTGGTCCTGGGCACCGACGGCTTCGGCCGGTCCGACACGCGCGAGGCGCTGCGTGATCTGTTCGAGATCGACGCTCCGCACATCGCCGCGGCTGCCCTTACCGGTCTGGCCCGGGACGGGCGCCTCGACAAGGCCGATGCCATGGCCGGCGTTCGCGAGCTGGGCGTGAACCCGGACGCCCTCGATCCGCGCTCGCTCTAAGGCGAGTCGGGCCGGAGCCGGCAAGCCGCCCGCGGTTCAGCGCTGCCCGGCTCCGCGGTTGCTTCGGTCGAGCGAGAGGCGCCTAGGCGCCGGCCTTGGTCGCTTTCGGCTTGGGCGGCAGCAGCTCGATCATGATCGCCCCGGTGGCATTGACGAGGGTCGTCCGACCGACCTGGATGCGCCAGTCGCCGGTCGCCGCCAGGGGCGTGTGGCCGTGTAGCCACAGCGGCGGAGCCAGGCGCTCCATCAGCCAGCGGTATCCGCGGAAACCGCGATGGTAGTTGCCGTCGGAGATGTCTCCCGCGCCGAGCGGCGGCACATGGCTGACGACGATGAGCGGCTCCGACTTGCCGAGCCGGCGCATGGCCAGGCGCACGGCCTGGCTCCAGGCCGCTAGCTCGCTTCGGGTTGCCCTCTTGCCGCGAGTACCCGGCCAGGTCAGGCCGGCGACCGCCAGCCCCGCGAGGTGCCGAACCGCGGCGGACTGGAGCGGTTCGGGGCAGAAGTCCTTGCAGGCAGCCCACCGTTCGGGGGAATCGTGGTTGCCGCAGACGTAGACCAGAGGGGCGTCGAACCCGTCCGCGATGAACGAGAGGTCCTCGCAGTCGAGGTCGCCGCAGCCCACGATCAGATCGATCGGGGCGAGGACCTGGCGGTTGCGCAGATCCATGAGCGACGGTTCCAGCGCGTCCGAGATCACCAGCAATCGAATCGAGGCCCCGCCGCGGTCGCGGAAGGGCGTTTGGTCCGGCCACTCGAGCTCGATGTGACGCGTCATGTCAGTCGGGCGTCTCCGAGTCGACCGGTTCGACCGCCGGATAGCGTTCGGTGATCTCCTCGATGGCGGCGTCCTGCTCGGCGATCTCCGCTCCGCTGGGAGCCCGCTGCTCCGCCTGACGCAGGCCCATCGCCGGTCGAAGCCCTCGGGCGGCGGCGCGCCACTCGCCGGCCTCGCCCATGTAGGAGAGCAGCTGCGTAGGGCGCTCGCTGGTCTGCCCGTCGAGGGGGATCAGCTCGGTGACCATCGCGTCCAGTCCCACTCCGTTGGCGTATAGGGTGGCAGCCACGCGATTGTGGCCGTCGACGACCCAGTATTCACCGTCGAACTTGATCAGATCGACGGGCGGAAGAGGTTGGAGCCGCTCGTTGGCCTCCCTGATGCGACCCCAGCGGGCCTCCCAGTTGTCGCCTCGAAAGGGCTTGAGGGGCAGGAAGTCGCCGCCTCGCTGAGTGGCGCCGGCGACGGCTGTTCCACGGATCTCCTCTACCGGAACGAACCTCAGGCCGAGTTCGCGCGGTGACGCCACGCGGGCCTCCGGGTAGAGCTCGTACAGGTTGGCGAGCGGCTCCCTGGCCAGGCGCCGAACCCGGCGCGCGACTCCGGCCTCCCGTACAGACCAGGCCTGACTGACCGCCCCGATGACGCTGCCGATGGCGCCCGCGACCGGCGTGACGATGCGGTCCACGAACGGCTCGACGACATTGGCCGCCGGCTCCGCCACGTCCTCGAGATGGCCCGCGACGCCTCCGGAGGAACCATCAGGGTTTGTCGGCTCCGCCCGGCCGGCCGGGTTCTCCGGGGGATCGGAGGAAACCCAGGCGCGCGCCGAAGGGCCGACGGCCTCCGAGCGGCGCCGGCCGGCGCGGGTCGAGTGGCCGCCGGTCATGGCCCTTCTTGCGCTCGAGGTGTCCGGCTTCTCTGCCGCACCGTGTCGTTCATCCACGCTCTGAGCGTACCATCCGGGGCTGCCTCCGACCGCTCAACGGGCCGGCGCCGGTTCGAAGGATCCGCCTGCCGCGGCGATCGCGGGCAACGCGGCGCGCCACCGCACGAAGCTTGTGCGCCGGACTATCCGGTGGCGCCTGGGCTGTATCCGGAGGCGCCCGCCTGGGCCCCTGGCTCGTGGGTGGCCGACGCGCCGGTCGACGGCGGCTCTCTCGGCGGCAGCATGTCCAGGTAGACCAGAGGAGCGGTGAGCCAGCGCTGCAGGTCGCCGTCGCTCTGGCGCCATCTGTCCACGACGTGGCGCAGCCATAGCGGCCATAAGCCCACGAGAATGGCCAGACGCGTCAGCGAGAAGATCGGCATGGTGGCCGTGGCCGCGATGAAGGCCAGCCAGTCGAGGCGCCAGCGGATGGCGACCAGAATCGCTGCCGCCGCGATGGCGAAGCGGATGGCGAAGTCGAGGCCGCCGTGGTTGGGCACGATCGCGTATACGAACATCGCCTGCATCTGGGACTGCGCCTCCCAGCCGAAGGTCCCCGCGTAGTCGAACCAGAGGCCGGATGAGATTGCGAACGACACCAGGCACGCCGCGGCGAAGATCGCACAGCTGATCGTGAGTGGCCGGCGAGTCTCGGGTCGCGTCATCCACAGGTACGGGATGAGGAGCCCGGGACCGAACTTCATTCCCGCGAACCACGGCAGGAGGTAGATGCCTGCGCTTGCCGCCCTGCCGCGGCAAAGGCACATCAGGACCACCGCTCCCAGCTGCAGGGTCACGTTGCCGAAGTCGATCTCGGCGAACACCGGCCACTGGAGCGAGGCCAGCACGGCCAGCTTCCAGGATCCGGCCAGATAGCGCAGGCACATGACGCCCACGATTCGCCAGATCCAGTCGACGATCGTCTCGGGTACCAGGCCGATCGGAAGCATCAGCTGGGCGTAGATGGGCGGGTACTTGAACACGCCGGCAGTCCAGATCTGCGCCGGTACGTACAGCTCGTCGCCGTCGAGGAGGTGACGTGAGGCCAGCCAGTAGGCGTTCGTATCGTAGGCCGGCCACCACTTGTAGCTCAGGTTGTCGATGACGAGCGCGGCGACCTGCACGGCTATTGCGATTAGCACGAACCAGGCCACGAGGAAGCCGACGGTGTCGGCCTTCGATTGAGTCGGGACGAAGCGGCTCCAGAGGGGCCGGCTGCTGGCCGCGGCGAGGTCCTCCGAGGGACGGCTGGGTGCCTCGGGAGTCTCGAGGACCCCGCGGGGCGAGTCGCTAGGGGACGAACCTGGTTGCTTCAAGGCTGGCCTTGGGCGGTCGAGGGGGTAGGGTCCGACCAGTCTACCGGCGCCGGCCCGTCTCAGTCAGGTCTCAGCCGGCGATCGGCTGGCCCCACCACACGCTGGCGGCCAGGATGACGTACAGGCCGATCAGGGCCACGCCCTCGAGCCAGGTGGATTCGCCGTCGATGACCACCAGGGCGGCCAGAAGCGCGGTCAGGGCAAGGGCGGCGACGAGAAGCGGCGAGACGACCAGGGTCAGAGTCCCACCCCCGAGGAAGAGGCTGGCGAGGACCAGGACCGGCGCAAGTGCCAGCGCAACCTGCAGGCTGGAGTTGAGGATCACGCTGATCGCGAGGTCTCCCCGATCGGCCAGCATGGCCTGGATACCGACGACGTTTTCCACGGCGTTGCCGGCGATCGCGACGATCACCAGGCCCGCGAACGTCTCCGACATGCCGAGCGAGCTCATGGCCGGGCGGAGAGCGCCGACGAACCACTCCGACACGAAGACGGCGCCCACGCCCGCGGCGAGAAGGGTCCCGACGGCAAGGGACACGGGCCAGGCCGTCTGACCCGGCATCGGATCCTCCGTCGCTCCAACCGCCGGCCCTTTGCCAATGGCCGAAGGCACGCTCGCGGAGAAGACGATCAGGAGGACGATCGAGACGAACACGGATAGCTCGGTCTCATGGCCGCGGGCGGGGCCGCCGGGGGCGGTGGCGATGGTCGGGATAGCCAGTGCCGCGACGGCCAGGACGAGGAGCGTGGACATCATCCTCGTCTGATCGGCACCGAACCTCTGCTGGCCGTGCCGGAGGCCTCCCAGGAGAAAGGCGAGCCCGAGCACCAGAAGGGTGTTGGCCAGGATCGAGCCGACCAGGGCCGCGCGTACCATGTCGAGCAGTCCGGCCCGCAGGGCGAAGATGCCGATGAAGAACTCCGGCAGGTTGCCCAGGCCGGATTGCAGCATGCCCGCCGCCCTGGGCCCGAGCCGCCGGCCGAGCTGCCCCGTTCCCTCGCCGACCATCGCGGCCAGGCCGGCCAGGCCCACTGCGGACGCGGCGAAGACGGGGACGCCACCAACGCCCGTGACGAGCAGTGTCAGAGCGGCCAGGCTCGCGCCGACGGCCACGATCGCGATGATCCGGGTTCGGGTTTCCAGATAAGCGAGCAAGATCGGCCCCTTCTGCGCGGATTGTGCCGGAGGGCGGGCGGCCACGTGTGGCCCGTGCGCATGGCGAGCGAGGACTCGCGACGGCTGCTCATGTCTGCAGCCGTCGCGAGCGCCTTCCCTACGGAGCCGCGGGCCTTACCTTAGTCAGATCGGAGGCCACGGGATGGCCGGCCGGTTGCGGTCGGGGTGGGGGAGCCGGCCGGACTCCAGAAGCGCCTCGATGCGCTGCGCCGTCGCCCGAACCTCGGTCGGGGTGAGGAGCGTCCGTAGCTCATCCCCGAGCTGGCCGCCCAGCGCCTCGCGCAGCCGCTCCAGGACCGCGCGCTCCTCATCGGTAAGTGGCTGGCCGCGCCACCGCCAAAGGACCGTGCGCAGCTTCGGCTCCGCGGCGAAACACAGCCCATTGTCGCAACCCAGAACCCGTCCGTCGGGCAGTGGCAGGAGATGCCCGCCCTTGCGGTCGGCGTTGTTCATGACCGCGTCCAGGACGGCCATCCGCCGCACGGCCGGGTTGTCGGACTCGATCAGCTCGGCCAGATCGACCGACTCGTCGACCTCGACCCAGAGCTGGACCATCCCCTCGCCGAACGGCCCGTCGCGCAGGACGGTCGGGGGGACGATCTCCCAGCCGCTCGACTCCGACACGGCATGGGCGGCAACTTCCCGGCGGGCGAGCGTGCCGTCGGGGAAGTCATACAGCGGCCGTTCGCCACGAACAGGCTTGTATACGCAGCTCGCCGCCACGCTCCTGCCCGATTCATCGCCGGGCCCCTCCACCAGACAGAAGAAGGTTGCGTTGGAGGCCGTCATCAGCCGCCCCACGACGCTCAGCTCGCCCTCGTGCAACAGGCGCATGGCCGTGGCCTTCTCCAGACGACCGGCGACCTGCCGGCCTGCCAGCGCGGCGGCCTCGATCTCCGCCCGGGCAAACCCGGCGATCTTGGGCTCGTCCGGCTCTCCGTCGCCGGCAGCGTCGCGCGCAGCGGAGGCGCCGTCCGCGCCCGCTTCGGCCATCCCGCTCAGTGCATGAAGCCGTTGCGGCGAGCGCAGATGTGGCCTTCGGGGTTCAGCGGCTGGCCGCAGAACGGGCACGGTGGACGGCCTGCGGCCACGACCTCGAGGGCTCGCTGCGCGAAGGCCAGGGCCTGCGCCGGTCGGAGGTGAACCCGGACGACGTCGGACTCGTCATCCTCGTCGTCGGCCGCCTCGCCGGCCGTTCCCGGCTCCTCGTCCTGCTCGGTCATCTCGCGCGCCTCGACGAGAATGGTCTCGTCCTCGCCATCCCAGACGATCGCCATCGTGCCGACGCGGAATACCTCGTCGATCGGCTCGTCCAGGGGCGCGCTGTCGATGTCGTCCGCGGCCGGTTCCGCGGGCACGCCGGCCCCGCGCTGGCGGACCTCGGCCAGCAGCTCCCCAAGGCGCTGGGCCAGAAGCGCGACCTGCACTTTCTCGAGGACCACCGACACCCGTCGGTCACCGTCGCGAGCCTGTAGGTAGAACGTTCGGCTGCCCGCCTGGCCGGTCGCGCCGGCCACGAACCGATCCGGGCTCTCGAAGTTGTAGACGCGTCCAGCCATCTGGCCTCCAGCCGGGTCGAGGCGCATCGCGCGCCGCCATGCCGAATCTATACCCCCTCGCCAAGGCGGTCCGGAGCCGCCCGGGGTGGGGCGCAGGCCGATCTAGCTGTGATTCCCGAATAGGTTGTTGACAAACGAGAGCCTCCCGAGGCTCGGTGTGGGTATCCAGCTCACATCGAACGGGAGGCTCTCGTGGCACATCGTAGGGCGAAACTGACGGT
>JBEKPL010000059.1:0-16497 GCA_049520815.1 Candidatus Limnocylindrales bacterium | reverse complement strand
CCGGAGCCACCGCAGGTTCTGGCGAGGCGCCCAAGGGTGCGGATCGGATCGCGTCCGGCCCTCCCCAACCTGTGGCGGCATCCGGTGCGGGCGCGCCAGGCCGATCGGTCGCGCCGCGCCCGGGCGTGGCCATCTCGACTCGCTCGCCCCGCGACCTCGGGCGGCCGGGGACTCCGACTCCACCGAGCGCAGGATCCCGGCCGATGGAGATTGCCGCCACCCCTGCGCCCACGCCACCAGGGTCGACGGCGGCTTCAGCTGCGGCGCGGACCGCGGGGGCGAGCTCACCCGGGGCGGAGTCCGGGGCGCATCTTCCGGGGCGGCCGTGGCGGCCGGGGCCCTATCCGGCGTGGGCGTATCCCCCGGGGACGCTGTCACCGGGGTCGCAGCCGAAGCCCCGCACGCACATCCGCCTCTACACGGCGCTCGGCGCGGCGGTCCTGCTTGTGGGCGGCCTCGTGCTGGCAGCGGTGGTCCTGCGACAGGGCGGATCCTCAGGCCCCCCGGCGACAGGCGGGGCTCCCGCCACCGCCACGATCGCCGTGGCCGGCACGGCAACTCCCATCGCCTCCCCCGAGGCCCCCTCGCCCTCACTGACGATCGCGGCCACGCGCGGCCCTGTGACCTTCTCTTCGTCGCCCGCTTCCGGCGACGGAGCGGTCGTCTTCTCCGACGACTTCCAGAACAGGTCGTCGGGCTGGCCGACTGCCAGCCAGAGCGGCTTCATGACCTTCAGCTTCACGTCGAAGGGCTACGTCATCAACGCGGGCGGCGGTGTCTTGCATCACCTCGTCTACTCGCCCAGCAAGCAAGCCTCGCAGCAACTGAGCATTTCGCTGACGGCCGGTCTGGCGTCGGCCTCAACAGGCGCCGGCCTCGGGGTGACCTGCCGGCGAGGCCAGGGCGCATCGGAGATCTCGTACGAGCTACTGGTCCAGAACGATGGCGGATGGTTGGTAACGAGGCGAGACGGCGCTCCCAGTCTGGGTGCCCTGGCCACGACCCTCTCGCATGGATCGTCGGCCGTCGTCCCCGGCACCACACCGATCACGGTGGTCGGAATGTGCGCCACTCTGGGTGACGGCACCGCGACGAGGCTGGTGCTGTTCGTCGAGGGGAAGAAAGTCGCGGACATGGTGGACTCCGCGACCCTGCCCGCCGGGGGCTGGATGGGCGGCCTCCTCGTCGCCAGCCGCGACACGCCGGCCGTCGCGACCGCGACCCGCTACGAGGAGCGAGATCTTACGAAGTAGCGTGGCGGCAGTGAGAGCGACGACGGCACGACCGCGGTTCCGTCCGCTCGGGGTCGCGCGCGGCCGCCGACCCGGGCCGCACCCGGCACGTTGACCGGTACCACCCCACGCCTCCGTTGACGCTCCTCCGCGGCGCTCCTATACTCATTTCCGACAGTTTTGGTCGGAATTAGCCGGCGCGTCCCCCCGCCCGACCCCCGTCGACACGGAGCACCCAAACTGGCCACTCGGACGTACCACAGCACCGGCGCCGTCTCCTTCTCCACGAAGGGTGAGTACGGCGTGCGCCTCATGGCTCAGCTGGCCGCTCACTACGGCCGCGGGCCGGCCAGCCTGACGGAGATCGCCGAAGAGGAGGACCTGCCGAGGGCGTACCTGGAGCAGCTCGTCATCGGCCTGCGCGATGCCGATCTGGTGCACAGCACACGCGGCGCTCACGGCGGCTACGAGCTAACGCGGGCGCCGGAGCAGATCCTCATGGGTGAGGTCCTGAGGGCCCTCGAAGGACCCATAGCGCCGATGATCTGCGTGACCGACGGCGGAGACCACGCGACCTGCGGACGAACCGGCTACTGCACCGTCAACTTCATGTGGATCCGAGTTCGCGACGCGATCGCGGGTGCCCTCGACTCGATGTCTCTCGCCGATCTCGTGCCGGTCGGAGCGCGCCTGGGCCGCCCGGACCTCTCGATCCTGGGCACTCGAACGGACCCGGCCCCAAGACCCGCCCCCATCGCCGACTGAGCGAGCCAAGCCCGCCTCAAGGAGTAGTCGAGCCAACCGTGAGCGACCAAGACCTCGTCATCCGCGACCTGCACGTGGCCCCCGTGGCGAACCCCGATCACGAGATCCTCAAGGGCATCGACCTGACCGTCCGAAAGGGCGAGGTCCACGCCATCATGGGCCCCAACGGATCCGGCAAGACCACGCTTGCCTACGCGCTGATGGGCCACCCCGCGTACGTGGTCAAGTCCGGCGAGGTGCGCTGGCAGGGACACGATCTTCTGAAGCTCTCGGTCGACAAGCGCGCCCGCCTCGGCATGTTCCTCGCCTTCCAATACCCGATGGCGGTCCCCGGCCTGTCCGTGGCGAGCTTCCTGCGGTCGGCCATCAACGCCCACCGCCTCGGCCTGAACCCCGATCCGAACGTCGATCCCACAGACGCCTACAGGGGCGGGATCCCCATGGGCGAGTTCCGCAAGCTGGTCCGCGAGAAGATGGCGCTGCTGCGGATGGACGAGTCGATCGCGGCAAGGTACGTGAACGAGGGCTTCTCAGGCGGCGAGAAGAAGCGTCTGGAGATGCTCCAGATGGCCGTCCTGGAGCCCCAGATGGCGATCCTCGACGAGACCGATTCGGGCCTGGACATCGATGCCCTGCGGATCGTCGCCGAAGGCGTGAACGCCATGCTCAACCCGAACATGGGCGTAGTGGTGATCACCCACTACCAGCGCCTCCTCGACTACATCACGCCGGACAAGGTCCACGTCCTGGCGGCGGGCCGGATCATCACCAGCGGCGGCAAGGACCTGGCGTTGCGCCTCGAAGAGGAGGGGTACGCCCCCATTCTGGCGGCGGCAGGGCTGGAGGCCACGATCGGCGACGAGGCGCCAGAGGCGGCCGCCGAGCCCGCCATGGAGGCCGCCCACTAGGGCGGGCGAACGATGGTCGATTTCGCCACGAACGGCTCCCACGGAACCGCGCCGGCGGTCGCGCGCACCGGCCGGCTCGACGCGCACCGCCTCCGGTCCGACTTCCCCATCCTGGCCACGACCAACAGCCACGGCAAGCCGCTGATCTACCTGGATTCGGCCGCGACGAGCCTCAAGCCGCGCACCGTCATCGAGGCCGTTGACGGCTACAACCGCGAGTACTCCTCGAACATCCACCGCGGCATCTACGAGATCGCCGAGCGGGCGACTGATGCCTACGAAGCCGCGCGAGCCTCCACCGCAAAGCTGATCAACGCCCCCGAGGCGGCCGAGATCGTCTTCGTCCGGAACGCCACGGAGGCCATTAACCTCGTGGCCTACTCGTGGGGCCGCCGCAACATCGGCCGCGGCGACTCGATCGTCCTGACCGAGATGGAGCACCACGCCAACCTGGTGCCGTGGCAGCTCCTGGTGCAGGACAAAGACGGCGACCTCGAGTTCGTCCCCATCACGGACGACGGCTTGCTGCGCCTCGACGTGTACGAGGTCCTGCTCCACCTGAAGCCGAAGCTCGTCGCCTTCACTCACGTCTCGAACATGCTGGGCACGGTCAACCCGGTTCGCGAGATGACCGAGATGGCCCATGCCGCGGGCGCCCTGGTGCTGGTAGACGGGGCGCAGGCGGTTCCTCACATGCCGGTGGACGTCCAGGAGATCGGCGCCGACTTCTACGTGTTCAGCGGCCACAAGATGCTGGCACCCACCGGATCCGGGGCGTTGTGGGCCCACCGCGAGCTGCTCGAGGCGATGCCGCCGTTCCTCGCCGGCGGAGACATGATCCGCGAGGTCCACCTCCGCCGCAGCGACTGGAACGAGGTCCCCTGGAAGTTCGAGGCCGGCACGCCGGACATCTCCGCGGAGATCGGGATGGGTGCCGCCGCCGAATACCTGATGACCATCGGCCTGGACGCGGTCCGCGATCACGAGCATGAGATGGCGGAGTACGCCCTCGAGGTGTTGCCGCGCGAGGTCCCCACGATCCAGCTCTACGGACCGGCCGCGGACAGGCGAGGTGGCGTCGTGGCGTTCAACCTGCCGGGCATCCACGCCCACGACGTGGCCCAGATCCTGGACCGTTCAGGGATCTGCATCCGGGCCGGCCACCACTGCACCATGCCGCTCCACGAGCGGTTCGACCTGGCAGCGTCGGCCCGCGCCAGCTTCAACGTCTACACGATTCCCGAGGAGATCGACGCGCTGGCCGCCGGCCTGCGAGAAGTCGTTCGCATCTTCGACCGCTAGGCTATTCTCGACCCGATGGACGACCTCTACCGCGACTACATCCTCGAGCACTACCGCCGGCCCCACAACTTCGGCGTCCTCGACGCGCCGACGGCGAGCTATGAGGGCTCGAACCCGCTGTGCGGCGACCGCATCACGATGATGCTGGGCATCGCTGACGGCGTGGTGCGCGAGGTTGCCTTCACCGGCCGCGGCTGCGCCATCAGCCAGGCCAGCGCGTCGCTCCTGACGGACGAGATCAAGGGCAAGACGGTGGCCGAGGTCGAGAAGATGACGCCCGACGACGTGCTCGACCTGATCGGCATCGAGATCAGCCCGGCCCGCCTGAAGTGCGCCCTGCTCTCGCTCGACACCGTCGCTCACGCCCTGGCGGACGACGCCCGCAAGCAGGCCGAGGCGCAAGGCCAGACTCAGGGCTGAGCGGAGCGGACTGCTCGTCCAGCCCCCAGGGCCGTCCTCGACCCCGTTTGCGCTCAGTCGCCGTCCACGATCCGGGCCGCCTCGCGGGCTACGACCAGATCCTCGCGGGCCTCGATGCGGAGAACCGCGGGCCCCCGCCCGGCGCCCAGCACGGCGTCTTCCCGAACGTCCCGCTCCGGGATCGGCGCCACGCCGATGGATCCCAGCCGGGCCACGACCCGGGCCCGCACCCCGGCCGCGTTCTCGCCGATGCCGCCGGTGAAGACGATCGCGTCGAGTTTCGGGAGGGAAGTGGCAGCGGCGGCGATGCACTCGGCGGCGCGGCGGACGAAGATCGCCAGCGCGAGCGTGGCCGCCTTGTCGCCGGCGGCTTCTAGAACCAGCAGCTCGCGCACGTCCGATGTTCGGCCGGAGACGCCCAGCAGGCCGGAGTGATGGTCGAGCTGGTCGGCCAGTTCGTCGGCGTCCAGGCGCCCGGTTCGGAGCAGGTAGAACAGGATCCCCGGATCGATGGAGCCCGCCCGCGTGCCCATCATCAAGCCCTCGAGCGGAGTGAGGCCCATGCTGGTTGCGACGGAGCGGCCGCCATCGGTAGCGGTGACGGAACAGCCGCTTCCCAGGTGAGCCACCACGAGGCGCAGCTCCGCGGCCGGGCGGGCGAGCAGGGTGGCGGCGCGTTCGGTGGACCAGGCCACGCTCATGCCGTGGAAGCCAAAGCGACGGACGCCCCACTCGCCGTACCACTGTTCGGGGACGGGGTAGCGGTACGCGTCCTCCGGCAGTGTGGCGTGGAAGGCGGTATCGAAAACGGCCACATGGGGGAGCTGCGGGATGGCCGCCAGGCCGGCGCGCATCGTCGCCACCGCGATGCCGTTGTGCAGCGGGGCCAGACTGCGGAGAGCGTCGACCTCCTCGATCACCGAAGGTGTGATGAGGGCTGGTTCGCGGAATCGTTCACCGCCATGGACGACGCGGTAGCCGACCGCCCCGAGCGAAGCGGGTGAGATGCCCGCGGCCTCGTACCTCGTAACGAGCGTGCGGATGTCGTCGGCCGGGTCGGTTCCGGCCGTCGCGTCGACGCCCCAATCCAGGGCGAGTTGCCCAAGGGGCGCGGGCGGCTCCGCCGCCGCGGCCGTAACGGGGCCGCCGGCCCCGGCCATGGGGATCGACTCCGTCTCGACGACGCTCGACTTGAGCGAGCTGGACCCGGGGTTGAGTACGAGAACGCGCATCGCTCGTAGGCTACCCGTTCCGCGGCCGGATCGGAGCGTCGCGAGCCCTCGGCCGCCCCTTGCCAGCCAACACGGGGCGCCCGCGCGCTCGCCGGCCCCGGGCGCTCGCGGCGCGTTCTTCCAGCGATTGCCCGGGGTGGAGGAACGGACGTCCGGGGATGGCCCTTCCCGAACGCCTGGGGCGGTCCCCCTCCCCGCGGTGCCACGAGATCGGGTCCAACGAGCGATCGTCGCGGTTTGCCAATGGTGTTTGCGTCAAGCGACGATGGGCCCACGTTCGGGCTCCGGCGCGGTCTCGTGACCCGTCCCTGGGCCCGCCGCAAGCGTGCGAACCGCGGTCAGCCAGCCGCCGCGGGTTTACGGACCCGCGTCCCGGCACTTGATCGGCGTTTCGCGCAATTGGTATTGGCAATCCGCAAGAACCAGAGGCCCCGCAGAGGCAGCTCCGGTCGGCGCATCCACCGCCGTATCTCAAGAGTCCGCGCCGGAAAGCTCGTGGCGAAGATCGCCTCGCGGCGGGCGACCGCGGCGCGCTCGCGAGCGGACTCCTGCACCACAAGAACCACGCCGACCACGCTCGGACGCCAGCCCCGCGACTGAGCCGCCAGCCTTGGGACAACCCGGGCCTTGATGTCAAGCGAGCGGCACGTTCCCTGGAGATTGGCGAGCCGGCTCTTGGTTTCGACCACCAGGAGCGCTCGTCGCTCGGCATGCCAGGCCAGGACGTCGACGGAACCGCGGTCCCCATAGTCGTTGAACGAGAACTCGACCATCGCCTCCCATCCTTCGGCCGAGAGGCGCCTCACCACGAGATCGACCATGGACGAGTGCTCCTCGTCTATGAGGCGATCGAGCTGCGCACCGCGTCCCCGTGGCGCGAACGGGAGATCGATTCCCACCGCGGTGGCAATTGCGCGGACGGTGCGCACGCTGAGAGAAGCGGCGTGACCGCATTCGAGCAATGACGCGCACTGCCGGCTCACTCCGGCCTCCCGGGCAACGTCGGCCTGGCGCCGCTCGCTGCGCTCTCGCCAAAGGCGGATCGCCACGCCGATCCTGATGTCGTCCTGGGCGACCGATGACAGTGCTGGTCTGACACGAACGGCTTCCCTCATGACCCAAGGATCGGCCGACGCGATAGACGCCCGCTTACGTACGGCCGCGAGTGCCGCCGGGACCGTTCAGCGCCGCCACGAACACGGCCTCCGTAGCAGTGGCCCCCAGCCCCAGCCGCGCCCCCGCCACGGCGGGGAGTGGCGGCTCCAGGTGCGCGGCCCGCAGCTCCGGCCAGGCCGCCTCGCCGAAGACCGCCGACGGGGCTCCGTCCAGCGCCACCCGCCCGGCCCGCATCACCACCACGCGCCGGCAGCACTCGGCCACGAATCGCATGTCGTGGCTGACCGCGATCACCGTACGACCCTCCGCGGCGGCCCGAGCCACCACGTCCTGGACGCGGGCTACTCCCCGGGCATCCTGGCCCGTGGTCGGCTCGTCGAGAACCAGGACGGGCGTGCGCATCGCCAGGACCGAGGCGAGCGCGAGCAGCTTGCGCCGCGAGTAGCCCAGGTCGTACGGGTTCGCGCTGGCCATGCCGGCCAGCCCCACATCCTCCAGCGCTCCCCTTACCCGCTCGGCCAGCTCCATCCCTCGGATCCCCAGGTTGCACGGCCCGAACTCGACCTCCGCCGAGACGCGACCGGCGAAGAGCTGGCGATCGGGATTCTGGAATGCGAGCCCGACCCGAGCAGCAAGGCGGGCGACGTGCACCGGCCGGATATCGGCGCCGTCCAGCAGGACGCGCCCGGAGACCGGCCGCAGCAGGCCGTTGAGGTGCCGCACCAGGGTCGACTTGCCCGAGCCGTTCTGGCCGACGATTGCGACGACCTCGCCGGGTTCGATCCGCAGGCTGACACCGGCCAGGGCCTGGGTGCCGTCGGGGTATGCGAACGAGACGGCCTCGAACTCGATCGAAGGAGCGCCGGCGACCGAACGGCTCGAGGCGCGGAGTCTCATCGGACGGCCTCCGCCAGGCGATCGGACCAGGGCACACCCGAGGCCCGCACCCCACGTTCGAGCCGGACCCGGGCCGGCGGCTCCACGCCCAGCTCCGCCAGCCGCGGGTCGGCGAGGGTCGGCGCCGCCTCACCCGCGAGCGCAACGGCACCGCGTTCCAGCACCACGACCCGATCCGCTATTCGCTCCAGCACGTCCGTCTTGTGCTCGACGATCAGAATCCCCGCGCCTGTCTCGGCGACTACCCGTACCAGCGCATCGGCGACGAGGCGCGTCCCGGCCGGATCGAGCTCGCTCGTCGGTTCGTCCAGGATCAGGTACCGGGGCCGCAACGCCAGCACGGAGGCGAGTGCCACCAGCTGCCCCTCGCCGCCGGAGAGACGCGCCGGATCGCGCGCCGCCAGCTCCTCGATCCCCACCGCGCGGAGCGCCCACCATGCCCGCTCCACGACCTCCGGCACCGGCAGCCCCAGGTTGCACGGCCCGAAGCTCACCTCCTCGAAGACCGAGGCGGTGGTGGTGGAGAGTTGCGTGGCGGCGTTCTGGAAGAGCAGCCCGCAGCGCTGGGCCAGCTCGTGCGGGCGAAGCGCCGTGGTTTCGACGCCGTCGATTTGCGCGGACCCCTCCAGCCGCCCTCCGACTACGCGAGGCGCGAACCCGGACGCCACCAGGCAGAGCGTCGACTTGCCGGCCTCGTTGGCCCCCACCACGCCGACCACCTGGCCCGGCTCGAGTCGCAGATCGATCGATTGCAGGGCGAGGACCGAGGCGCCGGCGTACCGATAGCGGACGGTCGAAAGCTCGATCGCCATCGGTCAGCCCAGCCTTCCGGAAACGCGAAGGCCGATCAGCGCCGCGAGTGCGAGAAGAGCGGCCCAGCGCAAGGCACGATCGGCCGGACTGTCCGCAGGGATCCGCAGCAACGTCTGGCGACCCGGCGCGGAGAACGCCCGGGCCTCCAGGGCCATCGACCGCTCCTCGACCTCGGTCAGGGCGCCGAAGACCACCGGCGCCGCAAGCGGCAGGACGCCGCGGGCCCGCCGCCAGAAACGTCCCTCGGTGTCCATGCCCCGCGCCCGCTGGGCGTCCAGGATCTCGCCGGCCCGCGCCATCGTGAGCGGCACCATCTGGACCGCCGCGCCCACTACGAAGGTGGCCCGCCGGCCCAGGCCGCGCCGCGACAGGTCCGCCAGCAGGTCGTCGACGGCGGTCGTCAGGTAGACGAGGGCCACGGCCGAGGAGAACGCCAGGAGCCGAGCGGTCGTCTCGAAGCCGAACCAGAGACCGCTCCACGTGGGCGCGAGCGGCCCCAGTCGGGCGATCGGATCGCTCGCTCCGGGCAACAGGAACAGGTTGATGAGCAGGATCGAGCCGATCAGCGGTGACGCTGCCAGGCCGATCGTGGCCAGCCCTCGCAGCCGCCGGGCGATCGCGGCCGTGGCGAGAACGGCTGCCAGCACGACGGCCGGTCCCAGCCAGCCCGGCAGAAGGAAGGCGGCCACGACCTCCACCGCGGCGACCGCCAGCTTCGTGCCGGGATTCGCGGACCGGTAGAAGCCCGCCGGTCGGCGGACGACGTAGTCGGGCAGCCGCGTCGCCGCCGTACCTGGTTCGGTCATACCTGGTTCGGGCTCGGCCTGGGCGGCAGCCAAGGCAGCCGGCTAGCTCGCGGACTCGGGCGCGGGTTCGGGCTCGTGCTCGGGCGCGCCCTCGATCGCCTTCTCGCCGTTGGGGAAACGGGCCACGAACCGTCGCGACAGGCTGCCGATGATGAAGAAGACGACGAACGAGGTGATCATCTTGTCCATCGGGTCGGATAGAAGGCCCTGCTTGAGCGTCGACTGGTAGAGGCTGTCGCCGCCGGTCCGGAAGGCGGCGACGATAGCGTCTGTGCTCCCTCCGGTGACGCCACCGAGCACGCCCGCCGAGATCGGGGCGGAGACGACGGCCGCGGCGATTCCGGTTACGAGCCCGGCGCCGATCGCGTATACGGCGCCGACCTCACGACGCAGGAAGATCGCCCAGGCCACCAGCGTGAAGTACGCGATCATCACAAGCGCGAAGAAGATCCTCGACTGATCGAAGGCATCGGACGAGTTGAAGGTATTGGCGGCGAATTGCTCCGGGCTGGCGTAGGCCCGGCTGTAGGTGTAGAGCGCCAGCGCCCCAACCAGGACCACGGCCACGACGGCGCCTGCCACGCTGAACACCCGGCCATGGCGGGGGCGGAAGAGGCCGAGCTGGCCCCACAGCCCGGCGAGGAGACCGATCACACCGGCGGTGATGGCGAACGGGGCGATGGTGCTGGATCCGATCGGGGCCGGAATCAGGTATCCCCAGATGAGGTTGGAGAGAATCCCCGTAAGAGCCCCGGGGAGTGGGCCGGCCAGGACCCCAACGAGGATCGTCCCGATCGAATCGAGGTAGATCGGCAGCTTGAGCCCCTGCTGCACCGACGCCCCGAGAACGATGTTGATGGCGATCGCGACCGGCATCATGACGATGACCCGGGTCGTGAACTGGCGAGATACCCAGCGACCCAGCAACTCCATCTCTCCTGCTCTCCTCAATCGGAACGCGGCCAGGTCGGATGAATCGGGTGCCGCGCCGGGAAAGCTTGGCAGGTCTAGGGAGTGGCCGCCAGTCCGGCCCACCTGCGGCCCGGGACGGCGGCTTGGCCGTCCGGCGGGCCGCCTCCCCGTCCGCCTCCCCGTCCGGGTCCTCGCCGCGGGTCACGCCGCGGGTCACGGACCACTTCCCCGCCCCGGCCACACCCCGGGTCACGCCGCGGAAGTTGCCGAATTCACGCCAGCGCGACATTGGGCATGATCTCGAGGCTGCAGAGGACGCTGGACTCTCACACAGGCCAGGAATCGGGCGCTAGCGGCGGTCAGATGGCTTCGACGGGAGCCCATCTTCTTGGATTCGAGGTCCCCAGTTCGGCTTTCGATCTCGGCGCGAGACCAAAGTCTGCTCTATGTCGCTGTGACGTGAATTGGGAAGGGAGCATGGCGCGGACCGCGAAGCGGAGTCCCGGTTCCATCTCGAATGTGCGGCAACACACGGGCTGCGCGGCCCACGGCTACCGCCTCGCCCCGGCCGTGGCCTCAGCGCCCTGCCGCGAGTGCCCCCACCCGCTCGATGAAGCGCTCGAAGAAGTGGGCGACATCCGCCTCAACGGCCACGTCCACGTTCGGCGGGCGGCCCCACACGCGGCGCCAATCCGCCACCGTCTGGCCCGTGGTCAGCCGCCCATCCAGCTCCACGTCGACGGTGAGTGGCTCCGTCCGCACCAGCGTCGGATCGAGGGCGGTCGCCAGCGCCAGCGGGTCGTGGATGAAGGCGCCGAAGAAGTGGTCATAGCGGCTGTGGAACTCCATGTAGAAGCGCAGCGCGTCGGCGAGATAGCGGATCACCGGGTTGGTGCCGCCGTCCGGACGCGCGCCGTCAGGCGAGCAGCCCGCTCGCGCGGCGAGCTCGGCCAGGTGTTCGGGCAGCAGCTTGGCTCGTTCGGTCACGTCGAGGCCCAGGGCGAGCGGTCGAGTCGGCGGCGCGAACGCAGCCGAGCGCGCGGCCGAAGCCGAGCCTGCGTCGGCTCCCCGGGCCCCGTCCGCCCCGAAGGCCTCGAAAACGACCTTCGCCGCCTCCGGGTCGACGTTCACGTTCCATTCGGTCGTGGGCGCGGTATTGCCGGGCGATCGATACGACCCGCCCATGATGACCAGGCGATGCAGCAGGCGCGGCAACGCCGGCTCGCGACGGATCGCCAGGGCCACGTTCGTCAGCGGCGCGAGCGTCACGAGGGTCAGCTCCCCGGGGCGGCGGCGGGCCTCCTCGGCGATGAGATCCGGGCCGAAGCGCGGGGAGAGTGGCATCTGGGCCGGCGGAAGCTCGGCATACCCGATCCCTCGCGGCCCGTGGGTCTCGGGTGTGGTGACGAGCTTTCGGGTGAGCGGCGTCTCGCGGCCGATCGCCACCTCGACATCCGAACGACCGGCCAGCTCCAGCACGGCGCGGGTGTTCTCCGCGACCTGGCGGGCATCGACGTTGCCTGAGGTGCAGGTCACCGCGATGAGGTGGCACTCCGGGGACGCGACCGCATACAGAAGAGCCAGGCTGTCATCGATGCCGGTGTCGCAGTCGACGAGAATCGGGATTCGCTGGGCGCCGCCATCCGCGGCTTGATGACTCATCACCTGGATCGTAGCCCATGCCGGCGCAGGCCCTGGCAGGACGTTGGCCGGCGGCGGCCGTCCAACTGGCACGCCACTGCAGACTATCCCTGGCGGGGCGGTTATCCCTGGCGGGGCGGCTCACCCTGCGGCGCGGGAGGCTGGTCGGCGGGCGGCACGGCAGGCTGAGCCGGCAGCGGCGGCTGGTACGGCTGAGCCGGCAGCGGTGGTTGGTACGGCTGAGCCGGGAGCGGTGGTTGGTACGGCGCCTGCGGCTGCTGCACCGGGTACTGCGGCTGCTGCACCGGGTACTGCGGCGGCTGCGGGTACTGCGGCTGCACCGGCTGGGGAGGCGGCGCCGCCTGCTGAGGGGTGTTGGGCTGGCTGGTTTCGCCGGTCTCCATCGCATCCTTGAATCCGCGGAGAGCCTTACCGATCGCCGCACCCGTGTCGGGCAGCTTGCCGGGCCCGACAACGATCAGCACGATCACGAGAATGATGATTAGGTGGGCTGGTGTGAGGCCCCACGGCATTACGTCTACTCCTTGCGGTCGCCTCGATGAGGACCGCTGACACTTCGAGACGGTTGAGGCACGGTTGCCGCAGGGGCAAGGATACTCCTCGAGGGCGTCGGAGTCACACCGTCAAGCGTCTGCAGTGCGCCCTGGCGGACACATCTCCGGCCCGCGCGCTGGCAGACAACGGTCGTCCCCGGACGCCCCCACTCGAAAGGCTTGGAGTCCGGGGCGGCCCTACACTAGTCGACGAGATGAAGTGGCTTGTGCTGATCGCAGCGCTGGTGGCGATGGTGCTCGCCCTCCCGATACTGGTCGTCGATCTTCGCCGCGGCCGCAGGCGCTCCACGATTGGGCAACTCGCTCTCGCCGTCCTGTCGCTCACGGTGCTGGCTGCGGCAATCTACGCCGTTCACATGATCGGCCTCTACTCGGTGCCTATCGTGGCTGTCGCGTTCGTGCCGTTCGGGCTCGCCTTGCGCTGGTCGATACTGACCACCACAGAGATGCGTCAACGGCGCGAGGCGGCCAAACAGCCGGTCCAGGCATCGCGGAGCGACCGACTCGTGGGCCTGGCCATGTGGCCTGTCTTCCTCGTGCTGGTCGCCTTGGTGGCAGCCCTAGGACTGATGGCCGGGGCGCTGGCCGCGCAACGCTGACGCCGACGGCCGCCGGCAAGCCGCAACGTTCCCATGGTGGCCGCCCACCAGATGCCGGCCCAGGAGGCGCCGGCCGGCCCGCGCCCAAGATGCTCAGGCGGACTGCTTTGCGACCATCGGCCTGACCTCGCGAGCCAGCCTCTCGATCGTCTCACGGTCGTATGGCGCTGGCATCTCTACGATCGTCGTCGTGAAGCCCTCGGCGACGTACTCCGCCAGACGCTCCGCTATGGTCTCGGGCGTTCCGCAAATCGGCCTCGACGGCTCTTGAGCTCTCTCGAGTGACGTTCGATTCAACTCCATCCACGCGGCCCACTCGCGACCCGCCTCCTCCTCCGAGTCACGAATCACGACCCAGAGGTTGATCGAGCGCTCGATCTCGTGCTCGTCGCGACCGACCTCCTCGCAGTGGCGTCGCAGCACGCCGTCGAGCTCCTTGACCTCGGCCGGAAGCCCGAAGGCGTTCCAGATGTCGCCGTACTTCGCCAGGGTTCGCAGCGTCTTGGTCCTGCCGTTGCCGCCGATCAGGATCGGCAGCCGTTCCTGCACCGGCAGCGGGTTGATGGTCAGATCGTCGAACCGATAGTGGCCGCCCGCAGGAGAAGTCACCTTCTCGCCTGATGTGACGGCCCGAATGGCGCCGACCGACTCGTCGAGCCAGTTGAGCCGCTGGCCGGGACTGGTGCCGAAATCGATGCCGAACTCGCGGTGCTCCAGCTCGAACCAGGCTCCGCCGATGCCGAGGATAGCCCGCCCGCCCGATACGTGGTCCAGCGTGGTCACGATCTTGGCCACGAGGCCCGGGTTGCGGAACGTGTTGGCCCCCACCATCAGACCCAGCTTGACCCGCTGTGTGGCCATTGCCCAGGCCGTGACCGCCGTCCAGCCCTCGAAGATCGGCTGATCCGGGTCGCCGAAGATCGCCTTGACGTGATCCCAGGTCCACAGATGCTCGTAGCCGAGGCGATCGACCTCCTGGGCCGTCTCGAGCAGTTCCTGCCAGGATCCGGCCTGGCTCCAGAGGTTGATGCCGATCTTGAATTCGTGCATGGCGGCCTCCCGCGATGGTTTGCGAGGCGAGCGCCGTCTCGCTCGGTCGCCGGTCGGGGCCCGAATCGCCGTGCGGGCACGACGGTCACCGGAGGGACGCGACGGTCACCCCAGCGGTGCGAGCATCCAGGACCACTCGTAGAGCCCGGGCCCCAGAAGATACTCCGGCAGCGTATCCGGGCCACAGCTTGCGGTCCCTAGGCCGCGGTGCGCGACGTCCAGGTGGACGATCGTCTCCGGCCTCGGGACCAGCTCCACGTCGTGCGTGGCCGTGGCCAGGTCGATGGCGCGGAAGTGAGTGGCGCAGACCTGCGCCGGGCGATCGAGGGCGAGGCGGAAGCCACGGCCCGAACCATCCGAAAGCTCGATCCAGCGGAGGTCGGCCCGGCCGCCGTTCTCCTGTGGCTTGACGTACGGGACGTACAGCTCCGACACGGTCGAGTGCCAGCGCCCGATCGCGCCACCCAATCGGCGGTCCGGGTACGTCTCGATCGGGCCGCGGCCGAACCACTCGGCCTGCTCGAGGCCCGGCACTGTCTCCAGCACGATCCCGATGCGAGCGAGATCGGCCAGCTCGTCTGGGATGCGGACCGTTTCGTCGACGAGCACGCCGCCGCCGGCGATGGGTCGGAACCGCTGCTCGTGGTTTATGAGGTGGCCCGCCGCCGTCCGCTCCACGGCCGTAACCACAACCGAACCCGCCTCCCGGCTCACCTTGACGTCGCTGCGGGCCAGCTCATCGACCCCCCAGTTCCGCCATGACTCGGCCTGCCCTCCGATCCGGTCGTTGTCGGTTGGGGCGCGCCACAGGGACAGTCGCGGCGGAGACGCCAGAAGCTCGTGTGTGAGCAGGCCGTCGGCATCCACCTCGACTTCCCCGGCGACCGGCTGGACGGCCGGCCTCGACAGCTCGGGCGTCCCGGCGGTAATCGGCACCTGGGCCCAACAGACCTCGAACCCCACCGGGGCCCAGGCCTCTTCCACCGCCGTCCGAAAACGCACGACGACCGAGAGTTCGCGGCCGTTTGGCTGGATGTCCGAGGCCGTCCAGCCGGCCAGGCGGACGTTCGCGCGTTGGCCAGGCTCGAGGGCCGGCAGGTCGACCTCGCCCTTCCGAACCGGTTCGCCGTCGGCCAGCAACTCCCAGGAGGCGCGGAGCCACCCTAGATCTACGAAGTCATGCCGGCTCTCGATCTCGACCTCTCCCCGCCGGATCGCCGCCTCGCCGGCCGTGACCCGTACGGGCGCGGCGAGCTGGCGATGCTCGAAGAGCGCCGGCTTGGGCCGCCGGTCGGGCCAGTTGAGGCCGTCCAGGCAGAAGTTGCTGTCGTTGGGCCGATCGCCGAAGTCCCCGCCGTAAGCCCATCGCGCCGTGCCGTCGGGCTGCCGCTGGACCAGGCCATGGTCCCACCACTCCCAGATGAAACCGCCCTGCAGGCCGTCGGTGGCTTCGATCGCCTCCCAGTACTCGGCCAGGGTGCCGTTGCTGTTGCCCATGGCGTGCGAGTACTCGCACATGATCAGCGGGTGGCGCTGCCGACCGGACCTGGCATGGCTGACGATGGCGGAGATGGGCGGGTACATCGGGCAGGTCAGGTCGCTGACCTGCTGGTCGCTCGACCAGTCCCAGCGAATGGAGCCCTCGTAATGGAGGGGTCGCGACGGGTCGTAGTGGCGGATGTAGCCTGCCTCGGCGTCGTGGTTGGCGCCGTGGCCCGACTCGTTGCCGAGCGACCACGCGATCACCGAGGCGTGGTTCTTGTCGCGGCGGACCATTCGTGCGGCGCGATCAACCCACGCGTTCAGGTACCGGGGGTCGTCGCATAGTGAATCGATGAAAGCGTGCGATTCGATGTCCGCCTCGGCGAAGACGTACAGGCCGAGTTCGTCGGTGAGGTCCAGGAAGGCCGGGTCGTTCGGATAGTGGGACGTGCGAACGGCGTTGAAGCCGAACTGCTTCATGGCCACCAGGTCGGCCCTCATCGAATCGGCCGAGATGACTCGCCCCGTGTGCTGGTCGAAGTCATGGCGGTTGACGCCGCGGATCAACACCGTGGCGCCGTTGATCAGCAGGTGTACGCCCTCGATCTCGATGCGCCGGAAGCCGACGCGCAAATCCACTTCCTCCACCGCCTGGCCCGACGGCGACCGCAGCACTACGTGCAGCGGATAGAGGTGCGGCCGCTCGGCAGACCACTGCGTGACGTTGGCGATCTCGGTGCGCAGCCG